>JANNNU010000141.1:0-2559 GCA_031398695.1 Paracoccaceae bacterium
CAGGACGTCGTAGCTGCGATCGCCCACCGCGATGGGCACGCGGATGGGTTCGGGGTGAGAGTCGGAGTCGGGCATCTCGCCAGTGTAAGCCGCAGGGTTCGGGCCATAGGGGATCAAAGCCCCCCTCGGTGCACCCGGCGGTGGGGCCTCAGCGGCCCGGCGCGGGGCGCGGCTCCACCGACGACGGCACCAGGTCTGGCCGCACCAGCCCAGCCAGTTCGAGCTGCATCAAGACCATGTTGACGAGCGTGTGCACCGAGGGGCGGCCGGTCTCGATGATGAAGTGGGCGGTCTTGCGGTAAAGCGGGTCGCGCTCGGCGTACAAGTCACGCAGCTTGCGCATCGGGTCGGCGACTTGCAGCAGCGGGCGGTGCATGTCGTGCCGCAAGCGGCGGAACAACTCTTCCGGCGTCGAGCGAAGATAGACGACCGTCGTCTGACCATGCAGCGCATGACGCGACGCTTCGCGCAGCACAGTGCCGCCGCCGGTGGCGATGACGCCGGTCTGGCGCGAGATCAACTCGGCGACGACCTCTTGCTCGATGTCGCGAAAGCTCGCCTCGCCTTCACGCTCGAAGAACACCCGGATCGGGCAGCCGATGCGGCGCTCGATCTCGTTGTCGGAGTCGACGAAGCGAAGCTGCAGGCTGCGCGCCAGGTGCCGCCCGACGGTGGATTTGCCGCCGCCGGGCATGCCGACCAGGGCGAGCGGCTTCATGGTTCGAGAGGGTGCATGGGCTTCATCACCGCGCGGTCGGGACGACCTGGCGGGCCGGTGGCTGACCCTGAATGCTAGCGCAGCAGGTCAGGCGGCTTGCGCATCCAGTACAAGGCGGATCGGAGCCTCGCTCCGATCACGCGCCTTCGATCACTCGCTGAGCGTGTTGGTCAGGGTCACCGTGGTGGCTCGCCCCAACGAATCGGTCACGATCACGCTGCCCGGATCGAAACAACTGCCGCCGGTCCCGGCGGCAAAGGTGATCGCAAAGACGCCATTGAGGTCGTCGACCTGCGCAACGACGAGGATCCGGTCCGGGAATGATGCGGACAGCCGATAGGGCGGCGCCCCGCCGATGATCTTCACATTGCCCGCCGGCCCCACATAACAGGAAGTCGACCCGGCTCCGGCAGTCCAACCGATCTCCGCCGGCTCCACGCTGAGCGCGGTCAGGCTGCCGGAAAGATCATCGTCGCCGCCGCCGCAACCACCGAGCAACATGAGAGAGGCGAGGACGGGCGCGGTCACGGCGAACAGAACTGATTTCATCTCCAACACCTATTCAGTGCTCCAGTCGGCCGGCGGCCTGTCCTGGGCGAGTTATCAAGAGCCGACGGGGCAGCTTCGGGTTCAGCACACGGGTTCAACGCGTTGCCGTCTTGTCGCTCAACACCTTGGGCGTGAGGAAGATCAGCAACTCGGTCTTGTCCGAGGTCTTGGACCGTGTCTTGAACAGGTTGCCCAGGAACGGGATGTCGCCCAGGAACGGCACCTTGACCACCTCGTCGCGATCGGCCTGCTCGAAGATGCCGCCGATCACGACGGTGCCGCCGTTCTCGACCAGCACCTGGGTCTTGACGTGCTTGGTGTCGATCGCAAAACCCGCCGAGGTGGAGCGGCCGACGCTGTCCTTCGTCACGTCCACGTCCAGGATCACGTTGCCTTCCGGTGTGATCTGCGGGGTCACTTCAAGCTTCAGGTTGGCCTTGCGGAACTGCAGGGCCGTCGCGCCGCTGGAGGTCGCCGTCTGGTAGGGCAATTCGGTACCCTGCTCGATCAGCGCCTTCACCTGGTCAGCGGTGATCACGCGCGGGCTGGAGACGATCTTGCCCTTGCCGTCGGCCTCGAGCGCCGAGATCTCGAGGTTCAGGAAGCGGTTCGACGAAGCGCAGAACAAGGACAGCGCGAAGGTCGCGGCCGGGTTCGTGACGCCTTGCAGCACCGCCGGCAGATTGACGAACTGCGTGTCGTTGTAGTTGTAGGGCGTGGATTGTCCGGTCTGCTGGCCCACCGCATTCAGGTTGCCGCCGACGGTGGCTTGGTTGCCATTGCCGATGTTGTAGCCCGACAAGCCGCCACGGATCCCGCGCATGTCGTTGCCGCCCAGGCGCACACCCAACGAACGACCGAACTTATCGTCGGCTTCGATGATGCGCGCCTCGATCAGCACCTGCCGCACCGGAATGTCGATCTTGGCGATCATCGCCTGGATCTCCTCCAGCTTGGACGGGATGTCGCTGACGAACAGTTGATTCGTGCGTGTTTCGTACAGCACGCTGCCACGGTTCGACAGAATCCGCGACGTTGTGCTTCCACCCGCGCCACCACCGCCCTGGCCAGTCGACTGCCCGGTCAACCCCTTGGCAACTTCTTCAGCCTTGGTGTAGTTCAACTGGAACGACTGCGTGCGCAACGGTTCGAGCAATGCGATCTGCGCCTTCGATTCCAACTCGACATTTTCCTTGGTCGCCAGTTCGTCCTTCTGAGCGATCCAGATCACATTTCCGGACTTTCGCAGGCCCAAGACCTTGGCCTGCAGGAAGATGTCAAACGCCAGGACC
>JANNNU010000164.1:0-35657 GCA_031398695.1 Paracoccaceae bacterium
GATCGCCTCGGCCTGCTCCACCAGCAAACCCGACAAGATGATGTGACCGCCCGGCGCCACATGCGTGGCCATCGGCGGCGCCAGCGCGACCAGCGGGCCTTTCAGAATATTGGCGAAAACAAGGTCGAAAGGCGCCGCGGCGGCCAGATCCGGATGCGCAAATCCGGCAGCTTCAAGGCAGACGAGGCGCCCCTGCAACCCGTTGATCGCCACGTTGGCGCGCGCCACGTCGACCGCGACCTGATCGATATCCGACGCGATCACCCGCGCCTCGGGCAGCACCGCCGCCGCCGCAATGGCCAGAACGGCCGTGCCGCAGCCAATGTCGGCCACGCGACCCGGCCGCGACCCGGCCTCGACCATGCGGTCAAAGGCGCGCAGGCACCCCAGCGTGGTGCCGTGATGACCGGTGCCGAACGCCACGGTCGCCTCGATCTGCAACGCCACACGTCCGGGCGGAACCTTGTCCGCATCATGGCTGCCGAACACAAAGAACCGACCCGCCTCGACCGGCGACAACCCGCGCCGCACGGTGGCGACCCAATCCACGTCCGGCACTTCCGACACCACGAACGGCTTTGCGTCGAACGCCAGCGCCAGCATGTCCAGAACCATGCCGTTCGGTTCTTCGAGGAAATACACTCCAACCTCCCACAGACCCGATCCGTCCTCCATCTCGAACACGCCGACGCCGCTGGGTTCGGGCTCGAGCTTTTCCAGCGCCTCGGCCAGCGCCTGGGCCTCGTCTTCGCCGGGCAGCGTGGTCAGCGCGGTATAGGTGGTCATCGGTGGGCCTTTCCATGCAATGGGGGCGGGATAGACCCCGCCCCCGCTTGCGTCAATCGCTCCGTCGGATCAGGCGCTGACGCCGACCCCGATCGGGCAGGTCACCCCTGTGCCGCCGATGCCGCAATAGCCGTCCGGGTTCTTGGCCAGATACTGCTGGTGATAATCCTCGGCAAAGTAGAACACCGGCGCGCCGGTGATCTCGGTTGTGATCGCCCCCTTGCCGGCCTTGCTCAGCGCATCCGCGTAAAGCGCGCGCGAGGCGAGCGCCGCCTGCATCTGCGCCTCGGTATAGGCATAGATGCCCGACCGATAGGTGGATCCCACGTCGTTGCCCTGCCGCATGCCTTGCGTCGGGTCATGCCCTTCCCAGAACACCTTCAGCAACGCCTTAAAGCTGATGACCGCCGGATCGTAGATCACCCGCACCACCTCGTTGTGGCCGGTCATCTGGGTGCAGGTTTCCTTGTAGGTCGGGTTCGGCGTGTAGCCGCCCGCATAGCCGACCATGGTCAGCCAGACGCCGGGCAGCTGCCAGAACTTGCGCTCCACACCCCAGAAACACCCCATGCCGAACATCGCCTCGGCCATGCCATCCGGAACCGGAGATTTCAGGGGGATGCCGGTCAGGAAATGCGTCTCGGCGGTAGGCAGCGGTTCGGCGCGGCCGGGCAGCGCATCCTGTGGGGCGACCATCTGCGTCTTGCGGGCGTTGGAGAAGAACATCGGAACACTCCTGCTGTTGTCCTTGCAATATAGGGACCGGCGGCAGGATTGCCACCCGGTCCGGGGTCACTCCGCCGCGATGGGATTGGCCCCGACGGCCGGGAACCGGCCCTTGGCAAAGATCGTCTCGTTGCCTTCTTCCGGGTCGCGCGGGATCAGCAGCACCAGGATCAGCGCGACCAGCGCCATCCCGGCCCCCAGCACGAACACATAATCCGGGGCCACCGCCCAAGGATAGCCCAGAGCCGCAGGCAGGAACACCGCCGCGATATGGTTGATGGTGAAGGCCACGGCGGCGGTCGGCGCGATGTCCGCAGGGTCCGCAATCTTCTGGAAGTAGGTCTTCAGCGCAAAGGACAGCGCAAAGAACATCTGGTCCAGGATGTAAAGCCCGCCCGCCACCACGATCCCCCAGCCGAACCAGTAGATCCCGCCATAGGCCAGGAACACCAGCGTCAGCCCGACGTATTCGAACGCCATCACGTTGCGCTCGCCCCAGCGACCCAACGCGCGGCCCATCACCGGCCCGGCCATCGTCAGCAGCACATAGTTGATCAGCAACAGCGCCGTCATCTCGTGCACCTTCATCCCAAACTTCTCGACCATCATGAAGCCGGCAAAGACGACGAAGATCTGTCGCCGCGCCCCGGCCATGAACTGCAACACGTAGTAAAGCCAATAGCGGCGGCGCAGCACCATCGTCTTGTTCTGCGGATGCGGCGCCTCGAACTGCGGGTAGGCGAACCAAACGAACGCCGCCACCCCGGCGGTAAACAGGCCCGACGCACCGTAGACGATGTTGTAGGTCAGCCCCAGCGGCGTCCACAGGAACACGATGACCAGATAGCACAGAAGGGCCGACCCCGCCGCCGCCCCGGTCAACCAGCCAAGCATGTGCGGCGCACGGGCCTTGTCGATCCACTGCAGTTGCAGGCTCTGATTTACCGTTTCGAAATAGTGAAAGCCGATCGACGACAGCAATGTCATCATCAGAATCCCGCCGGTGCTGGGGAAATACCCGGTCAGCGCCGTGGCGATGCCCAGCAGCGCGAGTGCATAGACCGCCAGACGCTGCTCGCGCACCACCAGCAAGAGCACGATCACCCCGATCGCTAGAAACCCTGGAATTTCGCGAACCGTGTGCAGCCAGCCGATCCCGACGCCGGTAAACCCGGCCACCTCGATGACGAAGTTGTTCAGCATCGCCGACCAGGTCGCAAACGCCACCGGCATCGCAAAGGCCACCAGGATCAACAGACTTTCGGGTCTGCGCCAGCGTGGCAGGTGTTCGGCGTCGGCGAGGGTCACGGTTCTGGCGCGCATGGCCCAGCGTTACACGCGGCGCCTTTCATGATCTAGTGCGAAACCACACACAAACTGCCGCTTTCTTCCAGCCAGTCCTTTCGCATTGGCACAAATATCCCACCGGGGTATGGGGGTGTGAAACCCCCATCTCCAACGCCCGCCCGGTGCGTCTCACATGAAGCTTTGCGGATCAATATCGACGGCAAGGCGCACCGAGGCGGGGCATTTCAGTTGCCCCACCCACTCTGCCAGCGCCGCCTGCAAGGCCACGCCCCGATCCGCCTTGACCAGCAGCCGCACCCGGTGCCGCCCCCGCACCCGCGCCACCGGTGCCGGGGCGGGGCCGAACACCTGTGCGCCCACCCGGCGCAGCGGATCGTCGCGCCGGGCCAGTTCCGCGCCGAAATCGAACACCGCCTGCACGTCGGGCGATGACAGGATCACCCCTGCCATCCGGCCATAGGGGGGCACGCCGGCGATGCGCCGCTCGGCGGCCTCGGCGCGCCAGAACGCCTCGTCGTCGCCGCCCAGGATGGCGCGGATCACCGGATGGTCCGGCTGATGGGTCTGCAACCACGCCTCGCCGCGCAGGCCAGCCCGCCCCGCCCGACCCGACACCTGGCGGATCAACTGGAACGTCCGCTCCGCCGCTCGCAGGTCCGACCCCTGCAAGCCGAGGTCGGCGTCGATCACCCCCACCAGCGTCAGCAAGGGAAAGTTGTGACCCTTGGCCACGATCTGTGTGCCGATGATGATGTCGGCGCCCCCCGCAGCAATCAAGCCGATCTGCTCTTTCAGCGCCCGCGCCGACCCGAACAGATCCGACGACAGCACCGCCAGCCGCGCGTCGGGGAACCGCGCTGCAACCTCTTCGGCCAGCCGTTCGACCCCCGGCCCCACCGCCGCCATCCGCCCCACCACCTTGCACGACGGGCATTCGACCGGTACCGGCTTCGTTGCGCCGCACTGATGGCAGACCAGCCGTTTCAGGAACCGGTGTTCGACCATCCGCGCATCGCAGTCGTCGCAACCCACCTGCGCGCCACAGGCCCGGCACAGCGTCACCGGCGCAAAGCCGCGGCGATTCAGAAACAGCATCGCCTGCTCGCCCCGCGCCACCCGGGCCGCCACCCCCGCCGCCAGCGGATCGGAAATCCAGCGATCGCCCGCCATGGTTTCGCCCCGCATGTCGATCGCCTTCATCAGCGGCAGCTCCGCCACCCCATAGCGCGCGCCAAGGTCCAGCCGCGCATACTTGCCGGCCTCGACATTCGCCCAGGACTCGAGGCTGGGCGTGGCCGAGGCCAGAACCACCGGCACGCCCGCCATCGCCCCGCGCAGCACCGCCATGTCGCGCGCGTGGTATAGCACGCCATCCTCTTGCTTATACGAGGTGTCGTGTTCTTCATCGACCACGATCAGCCCCAGATCGCGGAACGGCAGGAACAGCGCCGACCGCGCGCCGACCACCATGCCCGCCCCGCCCTGCCCGACCATCCGCCACAGCCGCCGCCGTTCGGTCATCGTCACGCCGGAATGCCATTCGGCAGGCCGCGCCCCGAACCGCGCCTCGACCCGGCCGACGAAATCGGCCGTAAGCGCGATCTCCGGCAACAGCACTAGCGCCTGCCGCCCCTGCGCCAGACATTCCGCAACCGCTTCCAGATAGACTTCGGTCTTGCCAGATCCGGTAACGCCCTTCAGCAGCGTGCAGGAATAGCCCCCGGCGGCGACCGTCGCGACCAGCGCATCCCCAGCCCCAACCTGATCCCCCGCCAGCCGCCCCGGCAGGCCCGCGTTCAACACCGGATAGGGCAGATCGCGTGGCGCCTCCTCCTCGACCACGACACCCAGCTTGACCAGCCCCTTGACCACGCCCGCCCCGCACCCCGCCGCCTCGGCCACCTCGGCCAGCGTCATCGGCACGGCCTGCCGCAACACCTCGACCACCCGGAACCGCGCATCCGTCAACTGGTTCGGAACCGCGCCTCCAAGACCGTACACCCGCCGCATCGCCGGCCCATCGCCCAGTCCCGGCGCGCGAGTCGCCAGCCGCAGCATCGCAGGCAGCGGCGTCAGCGTGTAATCCGCCGCCCGCGCCAGAAACGCCCTTAACTCCGCCCGCATCGGCGCCGCTTCCAGCACCCGCCCGACGCTGCGCAGCCGCGACACCTCCAACCCGCCCGCCGCATCGCCCCAGACCACGCCCAGCACCCGGCGCGGTCCAAGCGGCACCTCGACGAAATCCCCGGTCCCGCAGCCCCCCTCCGGCGCGCGATAATCCAGCACGCCCAGACTGCGGCCCAATGGCTCGGCCGTCAGCACGGCCACAGGCTCGCCCGCCTCATAGACCCGCTCGACCACGCTGCCCTCTCTTTCCCGCTGTCCCCACTTGGGGTATGACGCGTCGGCAACCGCCTGCAACCCATTAGGACGCGCCCCATGAAATTCTTTGTCGATACCGCCGACGTCGAAGCCATCGCCGAACTGAACGATCTGGGCATGGTGGACGGGGTGACGACCAACCCGTCGCTGATCCTGAAATCGGGCCGCGACATCCTCGAGGTCACGCGCGAGATCTGCGCGATCGTCACCGGCCCTGTGTCCGCCGAAGTCGTGGCCCTGACCGCCGACGACATGATTGCCGAAGGCCGCAAGCTGGCCGCCATCGCGCCCAACATCGCCGTCAAGGTGCCGCTGACCTGGGACGGGCTCAAGACCTGCAAGGTGCTGTCGGGCGAAGGCTTCATGGTCAACGTGACCCTGTGCTTCTCGACCAATCAGGCGCTGATCGCCGCCAAGGCCGGGGCCACCTTCATCAGCCCGTTCATCGGGCGGCTCGACGACATCAACCTAGACGGGCTGGAGCTGATTTCGGACATCCGGCAGGTCTACGACAACTACGGGTTCGAAACCCAGATCCTCGCCGCCTCGATCCGCACCGCCAACCACGTCACGCAATGCGCGCTGATCGGGGCCGATGTCATCACCGCCCCGCCCGCCGTCATCAAGGGGCTGGCCAGCCATGTACTGACCGACAAGGGCCTTGACCAGTTCATGAAGGACTGGGCGAAAACCGGGCAGAAAATCCTGTAAGGCTGTGCTAGGCTTCCCCAAAGCCAAGAAACGGACAGAGGCCGCATGATTGATCAGGACACGCGCGACCGCATAATCTCGGCGCCCGAGGCTTTGCTGGAAGACAACGACGTGATGAACGCGCTGATCGGAGCGAACGAACGCGCGATGGGCAGCAACATCGTCGATCTGCGCGGCCTGGCGATGGAGCGGCTCGAGGGCCGCCTCAGCCGCCTCGAGGACACGCACCGCACCGTCATCGCGGCGGCCTATGAAAACCTTGCGGGCACCAATCAGGTGCACCGCGCCATCCTGCAGATGCTCGACCCGCTGACGTTCGAGGATTTCCTGAAGACCCTGGCCAGCGACGTCGCACAGACCCTGCGCGTCGATTGCGTGCGGCTGGTGCTGGAATCGGTGCAGCCCGGCGACGATCCGGCGCTGCGGCGGCTTGGTGACGTGCTTTACGTCGCGGGCGCGGGCTTCGTGGGCGAATACCTGTCGGGCGGGCGCAACGTGTCGCTGCGCCCGGTGGTGCTGCGGCAGGTGCTGCCCGCGTCCGACACGCTTTACGGCGACAAGGCCGGTTACATCCGGTCCGAGGCGTTGATGAAGCTCGATTTCGGCAAGGGCCGGTTGCCCGGCATGCTGGTTCTGGGGGCCGAGGATCCGCACCAGTTCAAGACCACCCACGGCACTGACCTGTTGGGCTTCTTTGCCGGGGTGTTCGAACGCACCATGCGCCGCTGGCTGTCGTGACGGCATCGGCGGATGCCGATCTGGGTATCTCTCCCGCCCTGCGCGAGGCCCTGTCCCGCTGGCTCGACCAACTGCGCGCGGTGCATGGCGCGGCGGCGCACACGCTGACCGCCTACAACCGCGACGTCGCGGGGTTTCTGGTGTTTCTGGGCCAGCACTTGGGCGGACCCGTCGGCGTCGGCGCCGTCACCGGCCTGACCACGACCGACCTGCGCGCCTGGATGGCGGCCGAACGGGGCCGGGGCCTGGCGGCGCAGTCACTGGCGCGCAGCCTGTCGGCGGTCAAGAACTTTACCGGCTGGCTGGCCGAACGCGATGGTGCGGATGCGACCACAATCCTGTCGGCGCGCGGCCCAAAGTTTCGCCGCAAGCTGCCCCGCCCGCTGTCGGTCGATGCGGCCGCGCAGATGCTGCACACCGTGGGCGAACAGGGACAGGATCCGTGGATCGCCGCGCGGGACGTCGCGGTGGTAACCGTGCTTTATGGCTGCGGGTTGCGGATTTCGGAAGGTCTGGGTCTGACCGGCGCGGTGCGCGTCCTGCCCGAGGTGCTGCGCATCACCGGCAAGGGAGGCAAGATGCGGCTGGTTCCTGTGATCCCCGCCGCCCGCAGCGCAGTTGCGCGCTATGCCGACCTCTGCCCCTTCGAGCTAGCGCCCGATGCCCCGCTCTTTCGCGGTACGCGCGGTGGCCCGCTGAACCCGCGGCTGGTGCAGAAGGTGATGGAACAGGCGCGGTTGCAGCTTGGCCTGCCCGCCACCGCCACACCGCACGCCCTGCGCCACAGCTTTGCCACGCATCTGTTGTCGGCGGGCGGCGACCTGCGGGCGATCCAGGAGCTGCTGGGCCACGCCTCGCTGTCCACCACCCAAGGCTACACGGCGGTAGACACGGCCCGCCTGATGGAGGTTTACCTGTCCGCCCACCCTCGCGCCTGACGGGTGGCATTGCGGCGGACCACAGAGCGCGGACCGCATGACGACAACCATACGTCCGCCATACGCGAACCATACGCAAACCAGACGTCCCGAAACTTGCACGGCAGCCCGAATTGCGCCATGACCCCCCCATGCACATCCGGATCAAAGCCCTTTCTGTTCACCTGTTGACCGCAACCGGCGCGGTCCTGTCGATGTTCGCCATGCTCGCGGCGGTGGAAGAGCAGTGGTCGATGATGTTCATGTGGCTGGTGGTCGCGCTGATCGTGGACGGGGTCGATGGACCCTTGGCCCGGCGCTACGACGTGACGACCAACTGGCCGAATTATGATGGCGTCCTGATGGATCTGATCGTCGATTATCTGACCTACGTGTTCATCCCGGCCTACGCGCTGTTCAAGTCGGGTCTGCTGACCGGGTGGACGGGCTGGCTTGCGATTATCGCCATCGTCTATGGATCGGTGATCTACTTTTCAGATACCCGCATGAAGACCAAGGACAAATCCTTTGCGGGCTTTCCGGCCTGCTGGAACATGGTGGTGCTGGTGCTGTTCGCGATCGAACCCGCGCCTTGGGTCATCCTGTTCATCGTCGTAGGCCTGACCGCCACGATGTTCACGAACCTGAAATTCATCCACCCCGTGCGGACCGAACGGTGGCAGATCGTGTCCTTGCCGATGGCGCTGGCGTGGGTGGTGTTCGCCGGCTGGGCGGCGATGGTCGATTTCGACGAACAAAGCTGGGCGCACTGGGGCCTCGTGGTGACCTCGCTTTACCTATGCCTTGCAGGCATTGCCCAGCAGATCGTGCCGCCGCTGCGGACCTGGCGCTGACGCAACAATCCCGGCGAACCCGCTGTTTCCACGGGTGAACTGATCCGCCACGCCCGGCGGAATTTTTGCCGATCCATCCCCTTTGCCCAACATTTGCCACAAATGCGCCGCAGTGCTGGCGGGGTTCGGCCATCGTTGCGCAACGGGTGGCTCATCCCTGCGCAGTCCATGGCCGGCAGACCCGGGCACAAGATCCGGGCTTCGGCAGAGGCAGGCAGACGCATGGCAACGTTGAATGGCACGTCAGGGAACGACACCCTGACCAGCGGCAACAGTTCGGACACCCTGAACGGGCTGGCAGGCAACGACAGCCTCAGCGGCGGCGGCGGCAATGACCTTCTGGTGGGCGGCGCGGGTGCCGACACGATCGTCGGCGGCTCAGGCACCGACCGGGCCGACTATTCTGCCTCGACGGCGGCCGTCACGGTCAATCTCGAGACCGGTGCGGGATCGGGCGGCGATGCCGAAGGTGACGTGCTGTCCGAAATCGAGAACCTCACCGGTTCGGGCCTTGCCGACAGCCTGACCGGCAACACTGCCGCCAACCAGCTGTTCGGCGGTTCGGGCGCGGATACGCTGACTGGCGGCGCGGGCAACGACAGCCTTTATGGCGGCAACGAAGACGACGTGCTGAGCGGCGGAAGCGGGTCCGACCGGCTGGAGGGCGGAGCGGGCAGCGACACGGCCGACTACTCCACCTCCGGCGCGGCAGTGTCGGTGAACCTTGACACCGGGTCCGAATTTGGCGGCGATGCGGCGGGCGACACGCTGGTCAGCATCGAAAACGTCACCGGGTCGGACTTCAACGACACCCTGACCGGCGATGAACTGGCCAACCGGCTGACGGGCGGCGAAGGCAACGACGCGCTGTCCGGGCTTGCCGGGAACGACAGCCTTTATGGCGGCGGGGGCACCGACACGCTGGTTGGCGGCAGCGGCGCAGACGTGCTGGATGGCGGCGCGGGCCGCGACCGGGCCGACTATTCCACCGCGGGGGGCGGGGTCACCGTCAACCTGACCACCGGAACGGGAAGCGGCAGCGACGCGGCGGGCGACGTGCTGACGGCGATCGAGGATGTGGTGGGGTCCGCGTCGTCCGACGCGCTGACCGGCAACACCGAGGCGAACGCGCTGTTCGGCGGCGGCAGCAACGACACGCTGACCGGCGGCGCCGGGGCTGACACGCTGGACGGCGGGACGGGCACCGATACGGCGGTCTATACCGGCTCGACCGACGGGATTTCGGTCAACCTGACCACCGGGGCGACCTCGGGCGGGGACGCCGCCGGTGACGTGCTGACCGGCATCGAGAACCTGACCGGATCCGCCCAGGCCGACACGCTGACCGGCGACGGGGTGGCGAATGTGCTGACCGGGGCGGCGGGCGCCGACGTGTTGTCCGGCGCGGCCGGCAATGACAGCCTTTATGGCGGCGACGGCGATGACCGCCTGACGGGCGGCACCGGGTCGGACGTGCTCGATGGCGGTGCGGGCATCGACACGGCGGATTATTCGGGTTCGACCTCCGGGGTCAACGTCTCGGCCAACGGCGGCACGGGCAGCGGCGGCGACGCAGCAGGCGATGTGCTGTCCAACATCGAGAACCTGATCGGGTCGGGCGGCAACGACACACTGGGCGGCAGCGAGGCCAACAACCGGCTGACCGGCAATGCCGGAAACGACCTGCTGGATGGCGGCGGCGGCAACGACACGCTGGCCGGAGGCGCCAGTGCCGACTCGCTTTACGGCGGCGAGGACATGGACTTTGCCGACTACTCGACCTCGGGGTCGGCGGTGTCGGTCAACCTTGCCACCAACAGCGCGACGGGCGGCGATGCGACGGGCGACGTACTGGCGGGCATCGACGGCATTTTCGGGTCGGCGTTCAATGACACCCTTCTGGGTTTCGATCAGCAGGGCCTGAGCGGCGACGTGTTCTGGAACGAGATCTATGGCGCCGCGGGCAACGATTCCATCAGCCTGGGCGATGGCGAGGATTTCGGCTATGGCGGGGCCGACAACGACACCGTGCTCGGCGGTGGCGGCAACGACATCGTCGAGGGTGGCGACGGAAACGACAGCCTTTATGGCGGCACCGGCAACGACACGGTGGCGGGCGACGCCGGCAACGACATGCTGGACGCGGGCGACGGCAACGACACCGCCAGTGGCGGCACCGGCAACGACACGGTCTATGGCGGCGCAGGCAACGACAGCCTGTCCGGGGGCGACGGAACCGACAGCCTGTTCGGCGGCATCGGCAACGACACGCTCTTCGGCGGTTCGGGCAACGACAGCCTGATCGGCGGCGACGGGGCCGACTATCTCGTCGGCGGCGAAGGGTCGGACACCATCGTCGGCCGCGCAGGCGACACGATCGACGGTCAGGAAAGCGACGGCGACTCGGACGCGCTCGATCTGTCTGGGGCCGGCAATTTCCGCGTGCGGCGCGACCCGCTGAACCCCGAAAACGGCACGGTCGATTTCTATACGGCGGACGGCGTCTATACCGGCAGCCTGACCTTTACCAACATCGAAACCTTCATCTCGTGCTTCACCCCCGGCACGCTGATCGAAAGCCACGGTGGCCAGCGCGCGATCGAGACGCTGGCGGTGGGCGATCGGGTGCTGACGCGCGACAACGGCTATCAGACGATCCGCTGGATCGGGCGCAAGACGCTGGGCGCTGCGGACCTGCGCGGCAGCATCGCGCTGCAACCGATCCTGATCCGCAAGGGCGCGCTTGGCCCTGCCTGCCCGGCACGCGACACAATGGTGTCGCGCCAGCACCGGATGCTGGTGCAGGACGGCCGGTGCGAGTTGCTGTTCGGCGAATCCGAAGTGTTCGTGCGCGCCGTTCACCTGCTGGAGTTGCCCGACGTGCTGGCCGCCGTGGTGCCCGAAGTCACCTATCTGCACCTGATGTTCGACCGCCACGAGGTGATCCGCGCCGATGGCGCGTGGAGCGAAAGCTTCCAGCCGGCCCCGCGCAGTCTGGGCGGCCTCGACGCGGACCAGCAGGCCGAAATCTTTGCCGTGTTCCCCGAACTCGACCATCCGGTGACCAACGCGACCTATGCCGCCGCCCGCCTGACGCTGAAGGCGCACGAAGCGCGGGTGCTGCTGTCCAACGCCCGACAGACCGTCACACCGCGCGCCGCACCCCGCCGCCTGGCCCGCGCGGGTTGACGGCAGTGGTGTCAGGAGCGCGCCAGCAGCGCGTCGATCTCGTCGCGTGACGGCATCGACGCGGCAGCCCCCGGCCGGGTCACCGAAATTCCCGCCGTGGCGCACCCGAACCGCGCGGCCGCGACCGGGTCCAGCCCTTCGGACAGCGCCGCGGCAAACCCGCCGTTGAACGCATCGCCCGCGCCGGTCGTCTCGACCACGCGGCCAGCCGACAAGACCGGCACATGCACCGTCTGATGCGCATCGTGATAAAGCGCGCCCTTGTCGCCCAGGGTGATCAGCGCCGCCCCCGCCCCCATCGATTGCAAGGCACGCGCGGCGGCCACCGCCTCGTCCAGCGTTGTGACCGGCAATCCGGTCAGCGCCTCGGCTTCGGATTCGTTCGGCGTGACGAAATCGCACAGCGCCAGCATCCCGTCGGGCAGCGGCGCGGCGGGGGCCGGGTTCAGGATGGTGCGCACTCCGGCCGCGCGCGCGATCTGCAAACCGCGCAGCGCCGCCGCCATCGGCTGCTCCAGTTGCGTGACGAACACATCGGCCGACGCGATCAGCGCCTGCTGCGCCTCGACATCGGCGGCCGAGATCTGTGCCGCGACGCCGGGGCTGACGATGATGGCGTTGTTGCCCGTCGCCGCCTCCAGAAAGATGAAGGCCGCTCCGGTAAAGCTGTCGGCGTGCCGCGTCACCGCGCCGGTGTGAACCCCCGCCCTGTCCCAGATCGCCTGCGCCATGTCGGCAAAGGCATCGACCCCCAGCCGGCTGACGAAATGCGTTTCTGCCCCCGCCAACGCCGTGGCGACCGCCTGATTGGAGCCTTTGCCCCCCGGACCCAGCGCGAAACCCTCGCCCAGGATCGTCTCGCCCATCCGGGGCATCCGCTGCGCGTGAAACGCCGCATCGGCGACGAAAATGCCGAGAATCACAACTTTTCCCACTTCGACCCCCCGCAAGGCTGCCGGAACGGCCGCCCGAAAACGCACCCGACCGCGATGGGCGCGCCGCCGTTAAAACCGGCGTCGATCCGGCGCGCAAGGGTTTTGACCGCGCAGCGTGGCAGGCCGACCCGGATCACCCGCCAAACAGCTTGCTGCGCACCGCCATCAGATGCGCCTGCATCGCATCGCGCGCGGCATGGCCATCGCGGTCCTCGACCGCCGAAAGCACCGCGTCATGTTCGGCAAAGCTGTGGTGATCGACCGGAGGCACCTCGAACTTGGCCCGCAGCCGCCCCCACACGACCGCGCGACGCATGGCGTTCAACTGGTCGAACATCACCAGCAACGGCGTGTTCTGGCTGCATTCGGCGATGGTGCGGTGAAAGCTGTTGTCCAGCGTTTCATACTCCCGCCATGTCGCGGCAGTGCGCGAGCCCTGGGCGATGCGGTGCAGCGTCTCGATCTGCTCGCCATTGGCATTCAGCGCCGCCTGAAAGGCCAGCGCAGGTTCCAGCGTCATGCGCGCCTGGATCACCTCTTGCGGCGAGATGCGTTTCGACAGCTGGTCGGTGGACAGCGTCGTGGGCGCCGCGGCGGGGCTGCCCACGAACGTGCCCTTGCCGACGTGCCGCCAGATGGCGCCTTCGGATTCGAGGATGGCCAGCGCCTTGCGCAACTCGACCCGGCTCAGGCCCAGCTCTTCGCAGAACGCGCGTTCGGGGGGCAGACGGTCGTTCGGGCGGATCGTCGGCTGTGCCAGATAGGCCCTGAGCTGCACTACGCCGGTGGCGGAATCTTCCATGCGGACCTCTAATCGAATCACATATTGGTTCGATCATTTACCAAATTGGTACCAATAACAAAACCAATTTCTCGGGGAAAAGCCCGAACCGTCTTCGGCGGGTTGGTCCGCGATGAGCGATCATTTTCCTTGGATTACGGTCTTCGGCGCCAGATATCTGAAATTTTTCAGTAGGTAAGCATGATTCGCTGGAATGTGTGCGCAGGGATACGATGACATACCAATCACAAACCGGTTGATCTGCAAACAAATAGTGCTAAACCAATTAGACCAAAAAGCGCAATGACCGTCGAATTGGTTAAAAAAAGCGGCATTGGTTCACAGCGTCACTGCCATGGGAGGCCCACATGAAAACCTTGCGAATGTCTTTGCTGACCGCGATCAGCGCCATCGCCCTGTCGTCGGCCGCGTCCGCCGACACCATCCGCGTCGCCCTGGGCGATGTGGCATCCGTCGAACAACTCGCCCTGCTGGTCGCGTTCGAACGCGCCCGCGAAAAGGGGCTCGACTATGAATTGACCGTGTTCGCCAAGGAAGAACTGGCGATCCAGGCGCTGGTGTCCGGGCAGATGGAAATCGGCATCGGCACCCCCTATTCGGTGATACAGCAGTCGAAGGCGCCGCTGCGCATCTTCTTTCAGGTGTCGAAGCTGGTGTTCTTCCCGGTCGTCGAAAAGGCGGTAACCGACTGGAAGGGCATGGACGGCCAGCCGATCACCCTGCACTCGCGCGGCGGCGGCACCGACGCCATCGCCAACATCATCGAAGAGCGCGAGGGGATCACCCTCGGCGAACGGTCCTACGTGCCCGGCTCGGAAAACCGCGTCATCGCGATGATCCAGGGCCAGGTCAACGCCTCGATCGTCGACATCTCGAACAAGAACAAACTGATGGCCGAGGCGGGCGACCGGTTCGGCGTGCTGCCGATGTTCGAGGTTCTGGCCTCGGACGAGGTGCTGTTCGCCAATCAGGAGTGGATCACATCGAACCCCGAGGACGTGGCCATCCTGACCGAGGCGCTGGTGCAGACCTGGAAGGACATGACCACCGATCCGACGATCATCGACAAGGAACGCATCAAGTACAACCTCTTGTCCGACCTGCCGCCGGAACTGCTGACGGACGTGGACGCCTACTACAAGGAAGCGGTCGAAGGCGGGCTTTACAACCCGATGGGCGGCACCGTCGACAGCGTGATGGCCGACTTCGAGTTCTACTCGGAATCGGGCCAGCTGGAAGGCGACAAGGCCACGTTCAAGGTCGAGGATTTCTGGGATCTCGGCCCACTGACCGCCGCGCAGGGCAAGATCGGCTTCTGACCCCGCACGTCCCCGTGACAGCCGCTGCGGGGCAGCCCGCAGCGGCCCCCCATTGCCCGGAAAGCCCCCATGTACTCTGTTCTGACCAGCAAGCGCGCACTGAAATACCTGTCCTTCGTGCTGGTGTTCGGCCTGTGGGAGATCGCAGGCCGCATCCCGATCAGCCCCGCCTTCCCGCCGTTTTCCGAAACCATGATCGGGTTGTGGGAGATGATCGTCGACGGATCGATGACCCGCGCCTATGCCGACACCCTGCGCCCGTTGCTGATCGGCCTTGCGGTGTCGGGGTTTCTGGGCGTCGGCATCGGCATCTGGATGGGCCTGTCGCGCCGGGTCGAATGGTTCGGCTCGCCCGTGTTCATCGTGGCGCAAGCCGCCCCGCTGGCCGCGCTGATCCCGCTTCTGGTGCTCGCCTATGGCATCGGACTGACGTCGAAGGTGCTGGTGGTTGCGATCATGGCCATGCCGGTGATCGTGCTGAACACGCTGAACGGCGTGCGCTCGACCCAATCCAGCCTGATCGAGATGGGCACGGCGTTCCTCGGCACCCGCCGCGACATCATTCTGAAGATCATCCTGCCCTCCGCCTCGCCG
This sequence comes from Paracoccaceae bacterium, assembly GCA_031398695.1. Taxonomy (GTDB): domain Bacteria; phylum Pseudomonadota; class Alphaproteobacteria; order Rhodobacterales; family Rhodobacteraceae; genus JAIYDJ01. Next base: position 15,262 of record JANNNU010000164.1, read on the forward strand.
ATCATCTTTGCCGGTTTGCGGCTGGGTATTTCGGCGGGGTTCATCGGTGCGATCCTGGCCGAGCTTCTGATCACCCCGACCGGCGTGGGCGATCTGATCACCTATGCCCAGTCGCGCGCCGACTACGCCAAGATGTATGCCGCGATCTTTTCGATCATCGCCGTGGCGGTGATCAGCCTCGACCTGCTGGAAAAGGTCGAACAGAACTGGCTTCGGCCTGACAGAAAGGGTGCACGATGATGATGTCATCGGTTGATGCGGCGGTTTCCGTTCGCGGGGTGTCGAAGGTCTATGCCGGCAACGTGCAGGCGCTGAACAACATGACTCTGGACTTTCCGCGCGGTCAGCTGACCTCGCTCTTGGGGCCTTCGGGCTGTGGAAAGACCACGCTTCTGAAGATCATCGCGGGACTTCTGGAGCCGACCTCGGGCGAGATTCTGGTGAACGGCAAGCCCGTCGCCGGGCCGGGCCGCGACCGCGCCTTCGTGTTTCAGGATTTCGCCCTGATGCCCTGGGCAAGCGTCATTCGCAACGTGGCCTTCGGCCTGGAGCTGCGCGGCGTCGCCCTGTCGGAGCGGGAAGGCATCGCCGAGAAATACATCAAGGCCGTCGGTCTGGCCGGGTTCGAGCGGAAGTTCCCGCACCAGCTTTCGGGGGGGATGCGCCAGCGTGTCGGCCTCGCCCGCGCACTGGCCGTCAACGCCGACGTGCTCCTGATGGACGAGCCGTTTTCGGCCGTCGATGAACAAAACCGCCGCAAGTTCCAGGAGGATATGCTGGCGCTGGTGGCAGACGAGAAGAAAACCTTCATCTTCGTCACCCATTCCATCGAAGAAGCCGTCTACATCAGCGACCGCATCGCCGTCCTGCTGCCCCGCCCCAGCCGGGTGTCGGAAATTATCGAACCCAAGATCGACCGCCACGTCAGCCCCGACGCGATGCGCCGCGATCCGGGCTATCTCGATACCGTCGAACGCATCTGGGCGTCCTTGCGCAGCTATGTGGAGTAGCCGATGAAGATCGCCGGTTACAACATTCCGATGATAGCCTCGCTGCTGATCTGGGCCGTCGCGTGGGAGATCATCGGCCGCGCGGGAGTGTCGTTCATCCTGCCCCCCCTGTCCGAAGTGCTGTCCAAAATGGTTGAAATCGTGCCGCAGGACAATTTCCTGATCGCCCTCGGCATCACTGCGCGGTGCTTTCTGCTGGGCGTCGGGTTCTCGATCCTGATCGGCGTGCCCTTGGGGGTGCTGATGGGTCGCTTGATCGTGCTGGACCGGCTGGTGCTGCCGTGGGTCAACATGTTCATCTCGGCCCCCCTTTCGGCCCTCGTCCCGGTGCTGATGGTCCTGTTCGGCTTCGGCGAAGAGACGGTGATCATCACCACCTTCCTCTTCGCCGTCTGGATCATCATCCTGAACGCCCGCGCCGGCGTGATGCAGATCTCGCCCAGTCTGGTCGAAATGGCCCGGAGCTTTGGCGCGTCGAACTGGCAGGCGTTTTCATCGATCTACCTGTGGGCGGCCTTGCCTGAAATTCTCGCCGGGGTGCGCATCGGGGTGATCCGCGGCGTCAAGGGCGTGATCATCGGGCAGTTGCTGGTGTCGGTCGTGGGCTTCGGCAAGCTGTTCGAGATCTATTCGTCGAACTTCCTGATGCTGCACTTCTGGGCCCTTCTGCTGGTCCTGTTCTTCTTTGCCTTCCTGTTTGCCGAAGGCCTTGCGTGGCTGGAACGCAAGGTCGAGTACTACGCGGCAAACCGCGCCTGATGTTCTGTTAACCTCTCGAAAGGATGGACCGATGTCCAACTATGTGATTCCCCCCGCCCCGCAGTCCGCCATTCCGGTCAAGGGCAGCGACGCCCTGTTCCCGGTGCGCCGCATCTACTGCATCGGGCGCAACTACGCCGATCATGCGATCGAGATGGGCCACGACCCCAACAAGGAAGCGCCGTTCTTTTTCCAGAAGAACCCGCAGAACATCGACCTGTCGGGCGAGTTTCCCTATCCGCCCGAAACCAGCGACGTGCATTATGAAATGGAGTTGGTCGTCGCGCTGAAATCCGGTGGCAAGAACATTCCGGTCGAATCGGCACTGGACCATGTGTTCGGCTATGGCCTCGGGCTCGACATGACCCGCCGCGACCTGCAGGGCGAGGCCAAGAAGACTGGCCGCCCGTGGGAAGTCGGCAAGGCGTTCGAGAAGTCGGCCCCCGTCGCCCCGCTGGTTCCGGCCACCGAATGCGGCCACCTCGATCACGGCGCGATCACGCTGCATGTCAACGGCGCTCTGAAACAGTCGGGCGACATGAACCAGATGATCTGGAAAGTGCCAGAGATGATTGCCTATCTTTCGCGGTTCTACGACATCGAGGCGGGCGACGTGATCATGTCGGGCACGCCCGCCGGTGTCGGGGCCGTGCAGAAGGGTGACGTGATGCAGGGCCACATCGAAGGTCTGGGAACCTTCGAGGTCAAGGTGGTCTGATCCCGCGGATCGCGACCGGGCGCCATCGGGCGGCCCGGTCGCACATCCGGCTTGCCAGACCCCGCACAACTGGCCACGACTGAGGATGATGCAGCAAAAGGACGCCGCGATGACGCAGACGCTAGCCTCGCTTCTTGCCCCGCACCCGACCTCGGCTCCGGCGATAGGGGCGCCCGACCGGCCCTGGCTGACCTTCGCGGGCTTGCACGAACACACCGCGACTGTGCGCGCAGCGCTCGATGCCGCGGGCATCGGGCGCGGCGACCGAGTGGCCATCGTGCTGCCCAACGGTCCGGAAATGGCGGCGGCCTTCGTGACCGTCGCGCAAGTTGCGGTGACCGCGCCCTTGAACCCCGCCTACAAGCGCGAAGAGTTCGACTTCTACCTGACCGATCTGAAAGCGCGCGCGATCATCCTGCCCCAGGGCGATCAGGGTCCGGCCTTCGACGCCGCACGGGCGCACGGGCTGGTCGTCCTGCGCCTGGCGTTCGATCCGGCCGAGCCCGCCGGCACCTTTACCCTGCAGGCCGAAGGCGCCGGTCCGGGTGCCGACACCGCCCCACCCGGCCCGGACGACGTGGCGCTGATCCTGCACACTTCTGGCACTACGTCGCGGCCCAAGATCGTGCCCTTGCTGCAGTCTAACGTGGCCGCCTCGGCCATGCATATCGGTCGCTCGCTGGCCCTGACCCCCGCCGACCGCTGTTTGAACGTGATGCCGCTCTTTCACATCCACGGGCTTGTGGCGGCCGTCGCCTCCAGCCTGGCCGCAGGTGGATCGGTCTGGTGCGCGCCGGGGTTCGACGCGCTGAAATTCTTTGGCTGGATGGATGCGGCGACGCCGACATGGTACACGGCCGTGCCCACCATGCACCAGACGATCCTGACCCGCGCCGCCCGCAACGAAGCCACCATCGCCCGCGTGCCATTGCGCTTTCTGCGGTCGTCCTCGGCCAGCCTGCCGCCACAGGTGATGCTGGAACTCGCCGCGACCTTCAATGCGCCGGTGATCGAAGGCTACGGCATGACTGAAGCCGCGCATCAGATGGCCTCCAACCCCCTTCCCCCGCGCGCGCAGAAACCGGGCTCGGTCGGCGTCGCGGCCGGCCCGCAGGTCCGCATCGCGCACGAGGTGGAAAACCGCCTGATCGACGGCATCGGGGAAATCGTCATCAGCGGCCCGAACGTCACGCCGGGCTATGAAGGCAATCCCGACGCCAACGCGAAAAGCTTTTTCATAGAAGGCGGCCAACGCTGGTTTCGCACCGGCGACCAGGGCAGCTTCGACGCAGAAGGCTACCTGTCCCTCACCGGGCGGCTCAAGGAAATCATCAACCGCGGCGGCGAGAAAGTCTCGCCCCTCGAAATCGACGCGGTGCTGATGGACCACCCGGCGGTGCAGCAGGTCGTCACCTTCGCCATGCCGCACCCCAAGCTGGGTGAGGAGGTCGCCTGCGCCGTCGTCTTGCGCGATGGCATCGCTGCCGACGAACCAGCGATACGCGCCTTCTGCGAAACCCGCCTCGCCGCCTTCAAGGTCCCCCGCCGTGTGGTGATCCTGACCGAGATCCCCAAGGGCGCCACCGGCAAGCTGCAACGCATCGGTCTGGCCGAGAAACTCGGCCTCGCCTGATCCTTTCATCTTGGGAAAAATATCCCCGCCGGAGGCTCTTTCTTGAAAATCTGCATCTTCGGGGCCGGAGCCATCGGCGGCTACATGGCGGCGAAACTGGCGCAGGCCGGGGCTGACGTCTCGCTCGTGGCGCGCGGGCCGCATCTGGCTGCCATGCAAGCGCGCGGCCTGACCCTGATCGAGGACGGGACGGCCACCACCCTGCCCGTCCGCGCCGCCGAAGATCCGGCCGATCTGGGCGTGCAGGATTATGTCATCGTCACGCTGAAAGCCCATTTCGTTCCCCCGGTCGTGCCCCGGATGCAGCCGCTGATCGGCGATCAGACCACCATCGTGTCCGGCGTCAACGGCGTGCCGTGGTGGTACTTCCACGGGCTTGGCGGCCCCTACGAAGGCACGCGGCTCGCGTCCGTCGATCCGGGCGATTCGCAGTGGAATGGCTTCGGCCCGCAGCGCGTGCTGGGCTGCGTGGTCTATCCCGCGGCCGAGGTCAGCGAACCGGGCACTATCCAGCATATCGAGGGCAACCGTTTTACCCTGGGCGAGCCGGACGGCTCCCGCTCGGACCGTGCGGTCCGGCTGTCGGACGCATTGCAGGCGGCGGGCTTGAAGGCCCCGGTGCGCCCGCGCATCCGGGACGAGATCTGGGTCAAGCTTTGGGGCAATCTGTCGTTCAACCCGATCTCGGCCCTGACCCATGCCACGCTCGACGTGTTATGCACCGACCCGGGCACGCGCTGCGTCGCGCGCGCGATGATGCTGGAAGCCCAGGCGATCGCCGAAGCTCTGGGGGTCAAGTTTCCGATCGACGTCGACCGCCGGATCGACGGCGGGGCAGCCGTGGGCGCGCACCGCACGTCGATGCTGCAAGACCTCGACGCCGGCCGCCCGATGGAGATCGACGCGCTGGTGTCGGCCGTGGCGGAGCTTGGCCGCCTCACCGGCCTGCCCACCCCGACCATCGACACGGTGCTGGCCCTCGTGCGCCTGCGTGCACGAACGGCCGGGCTTTACTGACCCAGCAGCGCGTCCGCCAGCGCCTGCCCGCTGGCAAAGGCGTCGGCCGCGCTGTCGCCAAGGCACCAGTCGCCGCAGACCGACAGACCGCGCCCCGCATCCCGCACGAACGGCCGACCCAGCGCCGTTGCGGTCAGGCCATAACGCCAGCGGTGCCCTTCCAGCCAGACCGGCGTCCTGCGGTCCAATCCCGACGAGTCGAGGAACGCATCCAGCAACAGGCCTGCCGCCTCGGGTTTGTCGAGTTCCAGCCGTGCTGCCGTCCAGTCGGCCGACGCGTGCAGCACCCAGGCGTCGCCGTCCCCCGCGCGCCCCGGCTTGGCCGAAGAACGGATCGCGGTGGCCACCGGACCGTCGTCGCAATGGATCAGGTTGCCGGGCAGTGGCAACGGTCGGTCGAACCCCGCCATCGCCGTCCACACGGCCCGCATCCGCGCCGGCGCAATCGCCTGCTGCAGGTCGGGCGAGACGCCGAGCAGACCCATCGCCTGCGGCTGCGGAATGGCCAGGATGACCTGATCGAACCGCATGTCCGGCACCACGCTGCCCTGCAACCGCCAGCCGCCGCCGTCTTGCGCAAGGCCGGTCACTTCCGCGCCCAGCCGCACCGCCACACCCTGCGCGGCGGGCTGCAGCAGACCGCTCATCCCCGGCACGCCGACCCACCCCTGCGCCTCTGGCCAATAGACTGCCGCGCCGCGTGCCCCGGCGGCGTCCAGATACGCCGCATAACTTATCGCCCAGGGCGCATCCGATGGCGCACCTTGCGCCACCGACAGCGCCACCGCCCCGTGATCCACAGACCCGAACGGCCCGCGCCGCGTCGCGATCCGGCCCCCCAAGCCGCGGCCCTTGTCGATCACCAGAACCCGGACCCCGTGGTCTGTCAGCGCGCGTGCGCAGGTCAACCCGGCCATGCCGGCCCCGATGATTGCTACTGTCCCGATCTCGATCATCCGAACCCCGCCCCGATCTAGCCTGTCCGCCCCAAGCGGGTGTCCCACTATGGTCCCGCCATCCTTGCCGCACCGTTCCGGCGCCGCCGGTCATGCCCCGTCAGTCGTGCCATGGCCGCACGCCGGACGAAAGGTCATCCATGCACCGCCAACGCCCGGATGCGACCCATCCCCGGCAGCCGACCTGCCCAGCGTCGAAGGATGGCGTCGATCACCTCCTTTTGCCAACATATCCCGCCAAAACTTCGGTAAGACTGCCACCATGAACGATGCGGGCGACGACTGGGCACCACTTTTGAAGGCAGGCATGGGGGGCGACCCGCAAGCCTACGGCACCTTCTTGCGCAAGGTAACGCCGGTGATCCGCCGCATCGTGCTTGCACGCGGCAAAAGTCTGGGCGATGCGACCTGCGAGGATATCGTGCAGGACGTGCTCCTGGCGATCCATCTCAAGCGGCACACCTGGGACGACACGGCGCCGCTGCGGCCTTGGGTCTATGCGATCACGCGCTACAAGGTGGTGGATGCGTTTCGCGCACGCGGCCGCCAGATCGACTTGCCGATCGAGCTGTTCAGCGACGATCTCGCCGCCGCCACGGCACCGGACCCCCTGCAACGATCGGATATGATGAAGATGATCAGCCTGCTCGACGTCCGCTCGGCCGAGGTGGTGCGCCGCATCGGCCTCGAAGGACACACCGTGGCCGAAACCGGCGCCCATCTGCGGATGACCGAAGGCGCGGTGCGCGTGGCGCTGCACCGCGCGTTCAAACGGCTGGCCGCCCTGCGCGAAAGGCATCTGGAATGAGAACCGATGACCTGATCCGCGCGTTGGTGACCGATCTGGAACCCGAGCCGCAGTTGGCCGATGGCCTTTGGTCGCGCCTCGGTCTGGCGGGGCTGTGCTGTGTCGCCGTCGTGGGGGGCGTGCTTGGCTACCGCGCCGATCTGGGGGCGGCGATGGTGAACCCGCTGTCGGCCTTGCGGCCGATCCTGGCGTTGGCGCTGCTGGCCGCTGCGCTGCGCGAGATGCTGCACCTCGCTCGCCCCGACGGACGGCTGCAGGGCCGCCTCGGCCCGATGCGCGCCGTCGCGGGGCTGGCGGTGGCGGCGTTCGCGCTGGCCCTGGCCACAACGCCGGTGGGAGCCTGGGCCGGGGCCGTGCGCGGCAGCACGCTTGTGGCTTGCCTTGTCAGCATTCCGGTCCTGTCGATCGTGCCGGTGACCATCTTGCTGTGGACGCTGCGCCGCAGTGCCTCCAGCCGACCGGGATGGCTCGGCGCGATGGCCGGGCTGGCAGGCAGCAGCATGGCAGCCCTCGCCTATACGTTGCACTGCACCGAGGACAGCCCCCTGTTCTACGTCACTTGGTACGGGCTTGCGATCCTGGCCGTGACGCTCGTGGCATCGCGCATCGGGGCCCGCACGCTGCGTTGGTAAGGCTTGCCCGATCCGGGCGCCATGCTGTTTGGCCCAACCACCCTGCCAATTGACAGAGTGCATATATTTCCGGTATTCAGGAAATATGGAAACGAATCGTACAGCACATCTTTTTGCCACGCTGGGCCACCCCGGCCGCCTCGCGGTCTTCAGCCTGCTGATGCGGTTCGCACCCAAAGGCGTGCGACCGACCGAGATTGCGCTGGCACTCGGCCTCAAGGCCAACACGCTGTCGCATCACCTTGCCGACCTGGCCGGGTCGGGCCTGATCCGGGTCGACCGGCAGGGCCGGTCGCTGCTTTATTCCGTCAACCTCGACGTCACCGAACAGCTGATCGGCACGCTGGCGCTGGATGTGGGCCGCGCCCGTCCCGATCTGCTGAAATTCCTGTTGGACAAACCCAAGGAACGCCAGATGCACGACACCGATTTCGACGTCCTTTTCATCTGCTCGGGCAACTCCGCCCGGTCGATCTTTGCCGAGGCGCTGCTGCGCGATCTGGGGCGCGGCAAGTTTCAGGCGTATTCGGCCGGCACCCGCCCGAATTCCAAGTTGAACCCCTTCGCGCTCGAGGTGCTGGTGCGCAACGGTCATGACGTGGCCGGACTGCGCGCCAAGCACATTTCGGAATTCCAGACGTCGACCAGCCCGAAGATGGATTTCGTGTTCACCGTCTGCGATGCCGCCGCAGCCGAGGAATGCCCCCCTTGGCCCGGACAGCCGATCACCGGGCACTGGGGCCTGCCCGACCCGGTCAAGGCCGCGGGCACCGACGCCGAAAAGGCGCTGGTGTTCGCGCAGACCTACGCGGCCCTTCGCCGCCGGATCACGGTTTTCGTCGATCTTCCGTTCGAAACGCTTAGCCGGCTTGCGCTGCAGACCCGCATCGACGCCATCAGCCTGGACGACACGCCGGTCGCAAAGGCCTGATGTCATGACCAGAATTGCCTTGAACGGCCTTGGCCGGATCGGAAAACTCGTGTTGCGCGACCTGATCGAGTCGGGTGCGGGCGGCGACATCGCGCTGCTGAACGATCCCGCCGGGGACGCCGAACAGCATGCCCTGCTGATGGAATTCGACAGCGTGCATGGCCGCTGGAAGGCCGCGATCGGCCACGATGCCGACAGCCTGACGCTGAACGGCACGCGCATCCGGCTGACGCACGAACAGACGATCGACGCGCTGCCGCTGCATGATCTGGGCATTGATCTGGTGATCGACTGCACCGGCGTGTTCAAGACCGCCGCAAAGGTGGCCCCCTACTATGCGGCGGGGGTGAAAAAGGTGATCGTCTCTGCCCCGGTAAAGGACGGCGGCGCCTTGAACCTCGTCTACGGGGTCAACAGCGACCAGTACGACCCGGCGGCGCATCACCTGATCACCGCCGCGTCTTGCACCACCAACTGTCTCGCGCCGGTGGTCAAGGTCATCCACGAATCGCTGCGCATCCGGCACGGCTCGATCACCACGATCCACGACGTCACGAACACCCAGACCATCGTCGACCGCCCCGCCAAGGACATGCGGCGTGCGCGCTCGGCCTTGCTGAACCTGATCCCGACCACAACCGGCAGCGCCACAGCGATCACACTGATCTATCCCGAACTGGCGGGCCGCCTGAACGGTCACGCGATCCGGGTGCCACTGTTGAACGCCTCGATTACCGATTGCGTGTTCGAGGTCGAGCGGCCGACGACGGCCGACGCAGTGAACGCCCTTTTCAAGGCCGCGGCCGAGGGCCCACTCGCCGGCATCCTCGGCTATGAAACGCGGCCCCTCGTGTCGTCCGACTACACCAACGACCCGCGCTCGGCGATCATCGACGCACAATCGACGCTGGTGATCAACGGTACGCAGGTCAAGGTCTACGCATGGTATGACAACGAATGGGGCTATGCCTGCCGGCTTGCCGACATCGTTCGGATGGTTGCCCGCACGCTCTGATCCCGTCTTCTGTGCCGAAATATCCCCGCGGGTCCGGGGGAAGACAAACCCCGGTTCCACCCCAGCCGCAAGGACCACTTGATGACCGCCGCCTCTCCCTTGCGCGCGTATGCCGCCGTCACCGCCGCCTATTGGGCCTTCATGCTGTCGGATGGCGCGCTACGGATGCTGGTGCTCTTGCACTTCAACGGCCTCGGGTTCACGCCGGTGCAACTGGCATGGCTGTTTCTGCTGTACGAGGTCGCAGGCATCGTGACCAACCTCGCCGCAGGCTGGCTCGCCGGGCGCTTCGGGTTGGCGGCCACGCTGCATGCGGGGCTGGGCCTGCAGGTCGTCGCGCTGATCGCGCTGGCGCAGATGGACCCCGCCTGGGGCATCGTCGCTTCGGTCGCCTTCGTCATGGCGGTGCAGGGCCTGTCGGGCGTGGCCAAGGACCTTGCCAAGATGTCCTCGAAATCCGCGGTCAAGCTCTTGGCCCCCAAGGGCGACGGCGGATTGTTCCGGTGGGTCGCGGTGCTGACCGGATCGAAGAATGCGGTAAAGGGCCTCGGCTTTTTCCTTGGCGCGGCCTTGCTGGCGCTGGCGGGGTTCAAGGCGGCGGTCTGGGGCATGGCGGGCGTGCTGGCCGTCATCCTGACCGGGGTGGTGCTATTCCTGCCCGCAGGCCTGCCCGGCCGGATCAAGCCCGAAGAGGCGTGGGGCGGCTGGCGGTCGGCCGATGCACGGGTGAACCGGCTCAGCCTCGCCCGGCTGTTCCTGTTCGGCGCGCGCGACGTGTGGTTCGTCGTCGGTGTGCCGGTCTATTTCCAAATGGTGCTGTCGGACGGCACACCCGACGGGCGGCGCGCGGCGTTCTTTCTGATCGGCGGCTTTCTCGCGCTGTGGATCATCGCCTATGGCGCGGTGCAGGCGGCAGCGCCCCGGATCCTGGGTGGCGCGGGCCAGACCGAGGCGGCAATCACCCGCAAGGCCATCCTGTGGTCCGGGCTTCTGGTGCCGATCCCCTTTGCGCTGGCGGCGGCGGCGGCGTGGGCCGGCGGGCCGTCGCCCGGCCTGACGGCCACGCTGGTCGCGGGGTTACTGGCCTTCGGCTTTGTCTTTGCTGTGAATTCTTCGGTCCACTCCTATCTGATCCTCGCCTTCGGGGACGCACAACGGATCACGCGCGACGTCGGGTTCTACTACATGGCCAACGCCGCCGGTCGGCTGGTGGGCACGCTGCTGTCCGGCCTCAGCTATCAGTGGGGCGGTCTGCCGCTGTGCCTGGCCACCGCCGGCGTCATGGCCACCCTTGGCTGGCTGGCTGGCCGCGCGACGCCTGCGCGACGCCTGATCTCAGCGCCCCCCCGCGCTCAGGCGGCGCGACCAGACGTCTTGCCCTGCCGCGCGAAGCCCGACAGTGTCGGCCCGACCGGTTCACCGCAAAAGGCAGCCCTCCGCATGGAATTGCAAGATCTTTCGGCCACCGCGCTGTCCGCCCTGATCGCCGCGCGGAAGGTGGCCCCGTCCGAGGTGATGGCGGCCCATCTCGCCCGCCGCGCCATGGTCAACGGCGCGGTCAATGCCATCGTGTCGGCGCGCGACCCCGATGACCTGATGGCCGAGGCGCGTGCGCTCGACACCGTCGCGCCGCGGGGATGGCTTCACGGCATCCCCTTTGCGGTCAAGGATCTGGTCGAGGTGGCGGGCCTTCGCAGCACCCACGGATCCCCGCTGTTCGCCGATCACGTGCCTGTCAGGGATGATCTTCTGGCGGCACGGATGCGAGGCGCGGGGGCGGTGTTCGTGGGCAAGACCAACGTGCCCGAATGGGGCCAGGGTTCGCACAGTTTCAACCCGGTGTTCGGCGTCACGCGCAACCCCTATGACCTGACGAAATCGGCGGGCGGGTCTTCGGGCGGGGCGGCGGCAGCGCTGGCCACCCGGATGGTCTGGGTCGCCGACGGGTCCGACATGATGGGATCGCTGCGAAATCCGGCCGCGTTCTGCAACGTCTACGGCTTTCGGCCCAGCTGGGGTCTGGTGCCCGCCGATGCGGGGGGCGAGTCGTTCCTCTCGACCCTGTCCACCGATGGGCCGATGGCGCGCACCATCGAGGATATCGCAGGGCTGCTGGCCGTGCAGGCCGGCATCAACCCAGCCGTGCCGTTCGGGCGCGGCGGGTTCGGCGGCCTCGGACCGGCCGATGTGCGCGGTCTGCGGATTGGCTGGCTGGGCGACTGGGGCGGCGCCTACGCGATGGAGCCCGGTATCCTGACCCTGTGCCAGCAGGCTCTGGGCGAGCTCGCCGCGATGGGCGCAGTCGTGGTGGACCTGCCGCCACCGTTCGCGGCAGGCGATCTGTGGCGGTCTTGGGTCACGCTGCGTGCGATGCTGAACGCGGGCGGAAAACGCGCGCTCTACGACACCGCGTGCGACGCGCTGAAGCCCGAAACGGTCTGGGAGATCGAACAGGGACTGACCCTGACGGCGCAAGCGGTCTACGACGCCAGTGCCATCCGCTCGGCCTGGTATGCGCGCCTGGCCGACGTGTTTGCCGACATCGACATCCTGGCCATGCCGTCGGCGCAGGTCTGGCCGTTCCCGGCCGACTGGCGCTGGCCAAAGGCCATCGGGGCGCAGGCGATGGACACCTATCACCGCTGGATGGAGGTGGTCGTGCCGGTCAGCCTGGCCGGTGTGCCCAGCCTGTCGGTGCCCGTGGGGTTCGGACCGCAAGGCCTGCCGATGGGAATGCAGATCGTCGGCCCGGTCGGATCGGACGCGCGCGTTCTAGGGATCGGTCAGGCGTGGCACACCGCAACCGACTGGCCCGCCCGACGCCCGTCCCCCTTGTGATCCGCGCCTGTACCCGACTTGAACCCGGCCTGATCCGCACAAGCTCGCCCGGCCAGCGACACCCGCGGCAAGGGGCGCGCTGACCCCTTGCAACGGCGCAGTCCTTCCGTTACTTGACCGTGACCTCGGCGGCGAGTTGGCGGAGAGGTTACGCACCGGATTGCAAATCCGTGAAGATCGGTTCGATTCCGATACTCGCCTCCAAGGTTTTCAATGGGTTACCGGTGTACTTGGTCAATGGGTATCACTCCTAGTATCACGTTTCCGTTCTGTACCTGTTCCGTTCAATGGCGTTTGAGTCGCGCTTGACGCGCCCGCATGATCTGCCGTGCCTCGCCTGCATACTTGCGGATCTTCGCCATAGACGTGTGGCCGCTGTAGCTGGCAATCTCTTCGTCGGTGCATCCGGCCCATGCCAGTTCCATCACGCCACGATAGCGCAGGGCATGCAGATCGAAGGCTTCCAGCCCCAGCCGCTTGCGTTCCCTCAACATCAGATCGGCGATGTAGCGATAGCCCATCGCGCCACCAGACGCCGTGCAGACGATCGGACGCGACGGCAGAGGGGCATAGCCCAAACCCGTCTTGGCCTGATCCAGCGCCCTTTTCAGCGCCTCTGTGCACGGAAGTTCTAGGGGCCTGTCGGTCTTATTCTGCCGCAGCCTCAACACACCATCGCCGGCCGCGTCATAATCGCCCCAGGTGAACCCAGGCCAATCGCCGGGACGCTGTACTGTGCCCACACCAATCTCAAAGATCAGGCGCGATAGTTCGGACGCCTCAGCGCGAAACTTGGCAACCGCCCAATCCGGCCATGGCAGGTGAGGTTTCTTTTTCGACTTAGGCATGGGCTTGGGCGATACCCCGATGGCGGGGTTGTCGAGCCTCCACCGTTTTTTGACGGCTACCTTGCACAACATCGAAACTGCCGTGGCGATGTAGTTGGCGAACCGGACCCGATGCCGGTTGGCTTCCATCGCGTCGTAAATGTCTGCCTGGGTCAGCCGTGCCACGTCCAGCTTGCCCAATTTTTCGATCAGGTACGCAAAGACGGGATCAAGGTCTTTCCGGTATCGTGGCGAAAGGTCGGCCCATTCGTCGGATTGGCGGACCACCCCGATCAGTGCCGCCCAGTTCCGCTTGGCCTCGGCCCGCTTGCCGGTCATGATCTCCCAGTATTGGGCGTCGAATTCCGGCGTGCCTTCGACGGCCAGCATCCGCACTAGCAGCTTGCCGCGCCGAAAATAGACACGGCCGCTAGGATGATCCCAAAGGTACTTCTTGCGCCTCACCATGCAATGCCTCCGCCCTCAACAGCCTCGCCCCTTACGATCTGGCGCAGCTCATCTACATCCCATCGGACATAGCCGCAGAATTCTCTGCCGCGCGGAAAGTGTCCGGCGTCGACTAACTTGCGAAACTCGGAAGGCTTGATGTCGAGAAGTTGCGCGGCTTTGACCTCACCGACAAACAAGGGAAGTTGGTGTGCCATGGCAAAATCTCCAGAAATCCGCTGTCCCTTTTGAGGTTTCGATCCCGGTGGGGTGAAGGGTCGGATCCCCACCGGGATACATGCGGGCACAGGGCCGATCCCTGTGCACCGCGATTTAAGCGCCCGCGTTGCGGTACCAGGTGGCGGTTTCGGTGAAGGCCGCGTCGATCGCCCAGGTCACGCGGAATTCCATCCCAAGGGTATTCCAGCCGGGGCGGCTTTCGACGCGCGGCGCGTCCATGCCTTCGAGGGTCGCCCAGGTCAGACCCTCATACATTGCCGGATCAGCAATCAGATACCAGCCCGTCGCACTGGTCAGCCCAGGCTCCACGATGATCTCGAGCGAACCCGCGAAGGGGTTCACATCGGAAATCTTCGTCGCTTGGATCGAGGCAACAACCTGTTGTGCAAGGGTCTCCTGCTCTGCCGGCACGACCAGCGCAAACGGCTCGATCGCAAGGAGTTCGCCGGCCGGACCAACTTGCTTGCGAAGTGCCGTTCGCGCAGCCGTCAACGAAGTCGTCGACAGCGGGGCATTGGTTGCAGCCAGGTTACGGTGGTTGACGTGGAACATGGCTAGGCCATCGGCCATCGTCTGACCTGCGCCCGCATTTGCCAGCAACGGCCCGAGAAGGACGCTACGCTGCACTGCCGTGCAAGCTTCGGTCATCCGCAAGGCAGCCTGATCGAACAGCCCGAGATCATCGTTCACCAACGCCTTGTTGCTGATGGTGAAAGCCCCGGCGAAGTCGCGCAGCATGGGGTTTGACTCGCCCTTTTCATCCATTGTGCTGTGCTTGATTTCCCCGGTCTCCGAAACCTCTTGCACTGCCCGCATGGATGAAAGGGTCAAGGATTTCGACGGCCGATAGTCGACGTTTTCTTTTTTCGACGCCGCGCGCAGAATATCCGGCTCGCGCAAAGCGATACGCCGGGCAATCGTCTTGCCCATGGCATTCTCGAGGATAAGTGGAAAGTCGGATCCGCTGTGCGTCGCCATGCGGACAGCCTCGGCCGCATTGCTCGGCCGCTGGCCGGACATGCGGGCGAAGTGCATCGCAAAGTCCGAGAGCTTCATCGAAGCGAATTCGCGCCCCACGGTCGGGGTGTGGCCGCGGTCGATCCGTGCGGTCAGGCCGTCCACCATCTTTGCCCGCTGCGCGGCCGGCGAGTTCCAGTCCATGCCGATGCCTGGCCGAAACTTGCCGTTCGACGGATTTTCCCCGCGCTTGCGCATGGCAACCTGTGCCGCCACGGCCGCAAGCATATTCGCCCCATCTGCCGGGGTCTCTTCCTGTTTCTCACCCTCCCCGGCGGTGCCAAGCAAGGCCTCGAGCGCCGCCTCGAGCATCGGCCCGGCCTCCGTCAGCGCGACCCCGGTCGCTTCAAACAGATCGCGGACCTTTTCCAGAACCGGAATGAGTTCCTCGATCTCAGGCGCGGTTTCCATCCGGGGCGCGAAGATTTCCGCCCAGTCTGCCGGCAGTCCCTTTGCCTTCATCATCGCCCGCGATTGCGCCAGCAGACGCGCTGGAGGATTGGCCTTTCGGCCCTTCAAAAAGTCAAGCATCCGCTTGCCCCCTTTTGCTTATGACAGGCGATTCGGTCACCCAACCGTTCTTGCGCGCCATCGTCACCAGCTCGGCAGGCGCATTCCGGAACCGCCCATAGTCGAAGGCGGCAACCATTTGAGAGCCGTCCGAGTCGGCCTCGATCGCATCGCAGAAATTCAGCTCGAGCGCCTCTTGCGCGGTCAGCCAGGTTTCCGACTTCATCCAGGCCGCAATCCGGGCTACAGAGTGCCCGGTTGCACGGGCATAGGCGGCGGCATAGACGCCGGTCATCTTGTCGAGCGTCTCGGCCCCGGCGCGATGATCCTCTGCAGTGCCAAAGGTGAAGGCGCTAGGATCGTGGATCATCAGCAGCGCCGCGCTGTGCATGGTCACCGCCTTGCCGCCCAACGCTGCGAGGGACGCAGCCGACGCGGCCATTCCGACGATCCGGACATGTGCTGCTCCGTGCGCCTCGAGCGCCGCCATGATGGCCGCTCCCTCTGACGCTATGCCGCCGGGCGAGTTGATCGACACGTCAACCGCGCCGGGGTTCGCCTTGAGAAACTCCACCAGGTCCGCAGCGCGCGCACCAGGTTCGCCGATCTCTCCTGAGATATCAAAGCGAGCGCGCATCTATTCGCCCTCGCGGTCTTTGGTGTATTCCAGACGGTAGGCCGCTTGGGTCACGATTCGCGAGAAATCTTGCGCCTCGGACAGCCCCATTTCGTGAGCGCGCCGCCGGACAAACCGGGCGGCTGCCGATGCATTTGCAGCAATCAGGCGGACCAATTGAGCCTGTGGACCGTGCTCCTGTGTCCTTGCTTCTGCCGCTGCGGACAAATTCGCGAGGGTCCCCGCCACGGCGAAGGAATGCCACGAGGCCGGACCTTCGCCCATTTCGGGGTCCCTGATCATGGCCACGCCCGCCCAAAGGTCAGCTTCGCCAGCCGTTTGATTCAGGGGATGCACGAGCATCGCATTCACGCCGCCAACAACCACATCGCGGGCCACGTCGATCGAAACCCCGCCCTGTTCGATCAAGTCGAGGAACAAACGCAGTTCAAAAGCCTCGACCAGGCTGTATTGCGTAGGCGGTGTCTTGGCTGGGAAAGGAAGCTGCTCCCGCTGCAACAGCAGATCGAACCGCCGCGCGTCCACATCTGCAGTGTATGCGATTCCTGCACGTTTCATCAGGTAAACTCCGTTACATCATTTGATGATAAGGTGCGCCCGTCCGGACAAGCAGTCAAGAGAAATATTCATCTGGCGATGTAATTATCTGCATCCAAAGGGCAGTCCTTTTCAAAGACCGCCCACCGGCCCGGCGTCCGCCCGCGCCACAAGGCGATGCGTCGTGTCCAGGCGGTCGAGCTTCCAGCTCAGATGGTCGCAGAGTTCGACAGAAAGCCAGACCAGGGCACCGAGTCGTTCGCGGTGACGTTTCTCAGTGTTTTTGGTCTCCTGGACAGCTTGCCAAGCGTCCGCGATGCAACCGGCGATCTCCCTCAACGCACTCACGTCCAGGACGGCCGCATTCATGTCGAAATTCCGGAATGTGAGCGGCAGCTGATCGGCCGCGATCGGCTCGGCCACTTCATTTCTCTCGATGTGATCGGTCATGCCTGAACACCATTTTCAACATCCGGGATGCCACGCGCACCCTCAGGCTTGGCCCACAATTCCGGCCCGTCTAGGGCGACCTCGAGCGCCGCGCAGTAACGGTCGATCTCTACGAGGCGATTCAAAAACGCCATCGCAAACTCTTTATCCTTTGGGCTCAATCTGCCGTATGCCAACAGAATGCGATCTACCCGGTCTAGATTCTCGCCGGTCATGATGCCACCAACTCCCCTTCTGAATTCGGACCGCCCAGACCGACGCGCACGGTTACCAAGCGGGCAAGCGCGAGAGCGAGATACTCTTGTGTGATCGAAGCACCGCGCGCCAAGTGACTTCCTTCAGGATTCGCGGTCGCCTGGTGCATAAGCTCGAGCAGGTCGTTCGCGATATGAAGTTCGTCGATAGCGCCGTTGAGATGCCAAATCAGTGCCACTGCACTCTTGTCTGCACCCGCACCACCCCCTTGCGGATTTTCTTTACCACCTAGTATGTCGGAAAAATCCGCACGGTCAGTCGCGGACAAGCCAGGGTCGATCCCCAGCGAAGGGGTTTCGATGCTCAAGGTAATCTCCCTTCTAGTCCGAAGTTCTCAAGCTGAGAAAAGTCTGGGGCTTCATACCCCCGTGTCAGGCAGTTCAAGATGAACGGGCAATGCGAGCCAGGTATGACAGGTGCCATTTCGCTGCAATCCGGGGACGGCGCTTGACCCTGCAAGCTGTGAAATTCTGTGAGCAAAAGGCTGTAGTCGAACAGCCACGTCACGGCGCTGTGAAACATCAGCGCCTCACCCTCAGTCAGGTTCCGCAATTCTTCCAACGGAAGAACCGCTCGCATCATCTCGATGAAACGATGCGGCCCGTCTGTCAACTTTGCCGTTTTGGCAAAGTCCACGAGGTTCATGGGCACTTGCGGCAAGCCGGGGTAGATCCCCGGCGAAGGGGTTTTGTCGGTCATTTGATTTCTCCATTGATCAGGTGGTTGGTTGCAGTTCGCTGCGATCCTTCGCGGCCCGGATAGCCCGGATCACTTCGCTGTTCTGGCTTGCACCAGTTTTCTCGGCCTCAGCTTTTAGCCATGCCTTCAGATCGGCCGGCAGGCGCAGCTGAAGGGGCTTTCGGTCGGTCATAGCACTCCCTCGTATGGCTCAATGCCATATAAATGGCTCAAAGCCATCATTGCGTCAACATGATTTTGTGGCTGAATGCCATCATGATGGAAAGAAAAGCTCAGGACCAAGATAAGTTCATCGTTCGCCTGCCCTCTGGCCTGCGGAACCGGATTAAAATTGCAGCTGACGCCAACAACCGCTCCATGAACGCGGAAGTGGTTGCGACCCTTGAAGCTCAGTATCCAGCTCCCCCGGCTAACTATGAGGATTTCGCTGATGATCTCGTGGCAATAGTGCAGGCCAGGACCGTCAAAGAACGCGACCAGCTGATTGCCGAGTTCAATAAGAAGCGCAGGTCGGAAGAGTTTCCCGTCGTGGCCAGCATGGAGGATGGCAAAATCTCAATTGAAATCGCGATGCCATAAGCTGCGGCCGGAGCTGCCATCATCGCCGCCGGCCGGCACCAGGTCGAGGCGCTGGCGATCGTCACGCCGGCAACTCACTCGGATCAAGCCCGCCCCTGCGGCACGGCAAGCACCAGCTCGGCATCGTGCCGCCCTGGCAACCCTTCGACCTTCTTTGCCGCGGCCTCGAGGCAGCCCTTAGCTACATCGCCACCGAAGGCGACAGCAACCATCGCGACGATCTCGGCATGGGCATAGGCCAGAACAGTTGCCAGCGCGATCCCGTCTTCAATATGCAGGCGCGCCAAGGCGAGCTGCATCACCTGGCGAATGCGTTTTTCATCGTTCGTCATGCCATGCCCTTTTTCCGAGTTTCATCATTCGTCGGCAGCGGCCCTGCCCGAAGGCAGGACCGCGCCAGTTGATCGCCGCGCGGTGCCGAGAGGCGCGCGACCATGCCGGGGTTTTCCCACTTACCGGCTAACGGGCTTGTTTGCGGCCGAACGATTAGCCTGGGCACAAGCCGCCCAACCTCAACAACAACAGTATCTCGACCAGCTCGGCCGAAAACACGCACCCCTCCCGAACCGGGGTGCGAATTACCCTCAATGGAGGGTTTCATGCGAAGGACCCGAGACCCGCCTAGCATCTTTTGCGCCCCTTTTGGCCGGCAGCGCCTGACCCCGACCCATCGTTAAGCTTATGTGCATTTTTGCTTAAGTTTAGGCTCTGTGGAACGTTAAGGTGCGTTTCTATAACGGGGTGCGAATAACCCGCACTGGAGGGTTTTGTAGGAAGGACCCGCGACCCCCGGCCTAAATCTGGCAAGCGCGCGTCCACCTCGATTTGGATACGCAACCCCCGCACCTTGCGCTGCATGTCCGCAAGATGCCCCTTCGCAGCAAGGGTGAGGCAATCGCAGCTCAGGACCAGATCAGCCAGAGCCCGGTCGATTGCATGAAGTCGCAAGGCAGCTAGCGCAGCTTCCTCAAAACCAGCACTGGCACGAACCATTGCCTTCATCGCCTTCCCCCGATCCATTCCTGGACAGACAGCACCGATCGGGGCGTGTTCCCGGAGTGGGATGGAACCCCCCCCCTAGAGGGGGGGGGTTCCATTCCCCGCCATGTCCGGATCACATCATGCCTTGTCCGGTTGTCCGGACATGAGCAGGACATGAATTCTGCATCGGCATTTCCATTTAAAAACAAGTGCTTAACTTGACCGCCGGACATTCCGGACATGTCCGGACAAAGACCGATGTCCGGAACGTCCGGACACGCCGGACATGTCCGGACAAAGTGGCATGTCCGGATCATTCCACCCTCCACACAAGATCGTCGCGGATGACAATTACCTTTGCGTTTTCAAGCTCTTGGCGTGCCCGGCGGAATGCCTTCTGCCGGGTCTCCAAGTTTTCAGAGGTCGAGACGCTGCGGCTTTCAACGCAAGCCTCTCGCCACCGATCGAGGGCGATCCCCGGCCCGCCGGGGTACTGCAGCTTGCGGACAACCTCGCCCTCCGCCGCTAGTGTCTGGTGGAGAAGATCGAGCGCGGCGCGCGCCGATCCTGTAAGTTCCGCATGGCCCGCGCTCGCGGTGTCCACCGGCTCCACGAGACAAGTCGTGACCGGATCGCCGTCTTGATCCAGCCCCAGCTCCACCTGCTGCAAGGTGTAGGCAAAGCGGTAGCCGGTCGGTCCGTCCCGCTGCTTGGTCAACAGTGCTGTGATGATGCGCGTCTCGTCATCCCGACTGAGCTGAATCTCGGTGTCGACCGCCGCGCGCAGGACAGAGCTGCCACGCATGCCCTGCAACGTGTCCTTCCCAGAATGGTGTATCAGCACCACGGCGGCACCTGTCCGCTTGATGATTAGTTCGAGGTTCTTGACGAGGTCGTTGA
>JANNNU010000197.1:0-7932 GCA_031398695.1 Paracoccaceae bacterium
ACCACGACCCGCGTTCTGGCCTCGCTCACCCCGCGCGAGGAACGCGTTCTGCGCATGCGCTTCGGCATCGGGATGAACACCGACCACACGCTCGAGGAAGTCGGCCAGCAGTTCAGCGTTACCCGAGAACGCATCCGCCAGATCGAGGCAAAGGCCCTGCGCAAGCTGAAACACCCCAGCCGGTCGCGCAAGCTGCGGTCTTTCCTGGATCAGTGAACGGACCCGCGATGGCTTGATCCTTGTGCAACGCGGGCTAATCCTGCCGCGCACATGGAGACTAGCGATGCGCCAAATCCTCCTCTGCGGCAGCGTGGCCGTGATGCCGGTGTCGGTCGAGGCGATGGTCTGCCGGGCATCCCCGCTCGTTCTCGCTATTACCGTGCAAGACACCGCCTGTCGTGTCGGCAACGACACCGCGATCCGGCGCGACGCGTCCGGCGCGGTGGAGTGTCTGCTGTCCAACCCGCAACTGCGGATCATCACGATCTATCCGGATGGTCGGTTTACATACCTAGACACCGATGACGACACGTTTCGCGAAGGTCTTTGCACACCCGAATAGAACGCCCGGCGCCAGACCGGGCACGACCCCGCACCCCCCGCTTGACGGCTCGCGACATCTTGATGCCAGCCACGCCGCATTTGGTGGGATACTGCTGCTAACTACAACGCATCGGAGTTCCCATGCGCGCCCTGACGATCCTTGCCGCGACTGCGTTTTCCACCCCGGCCCTGGCCAGCTATGACCGCCTTCTGATCACGCAGAACGGACCGTCGGATTTCACCGTCGGTTACGAGGGCGGCGCGAGCATCAATAACCACTGGTGCGCGGCGGGCCGGCATCTGACCAACACGCTGGGATTGCCGGGCAGCACCCGCGTCTATCGCCAGTCGCCGCCGCCGCGGCAGTCGGGGCAGGGGATCAGCTTTTGCCTCGACGCGGCGCGCAGTTCAAGGCAAGGCCGGGTTTCCGACCTTTGGCGATGCTTGCGACGGCGGCGTGACGGCCAGCGGGGCGCAGGCGCAGTTCTGCAACGCGCGCCGGGCGTCGGACATTTGAGCCTCGCGCACGACCCAGCGCGGACGAAACCCTGAACCGCCGGCTGCGTTGTTCATTTGAACCTTCCCGAAGATCGGAGACACCCATGCGCCCCTTGATACTGCTGACCGTCCTGGCCCTTGCCATGCCTGCGAATGCCTTCGTGTCCGAAACGCGGTTGCGGATCGCCCAAGGACCCGGAACCGATTTCACCGTGCAATACAATGCGCGGGCGCGGTTGACCGATTATTGGTGCGCGGCGGGCAATTTCGTAACCAACACGATGCGCCTGCCGGACCGGACCCGCGTCTACCGCCTGTCGCCGCCGCCGCGCAAATCGGGGCAGGGTATCAGCTTCACGCTCGACCCCTCGCGCAGCGCCGGTGAGACCGGGATTTCTACATTTGGCGGCCCGCAGGATGGCAGCATGTCCGCGGGCGGTGCGAAAGCGCAGTTCTGCTATGAGTTCGACAAGGATTTCTTTTAACCGCGCCTAGCACCGGCAATGGTCGCAAGGCTCCGGCACTTTCGGGCGCACCTTGACAGGTGCGCCCCGCCGTATGCGGATCAGGCGAGATTGGCCTTGAAGAAGTCCACCGTCCGCGTCCAAGCGAGTTCGGCGGCAGCCTCGTCATAACGGGGGGTGCTGTCGTTATGGAACCCGTGGTTGGTGGCGGGATAGATGAACGCCTCATACCGGGTGCCCGCCGCCTTCAGCGCTTCCTCATAGGCTGGCCAGCCTTCATTCACCCGCTCGTCCAGTTCGGCGTAATGGATCAGCAGCGGCGCCTTGATCTTGGCCACATCCGCTGCGGCGGGCTGGCGGCCATAGAACGGAACGGCCCCGGCCAGTTCGGGATAGGCCACCGCCGCCGCGTTCGACACGCCGCCGCCGTAGCAGAATCCGGTGATCCCGACGCGGCCGTTCACGGCCTCGTGTGCCATAAGCCATTCGACGGCGGCAAAGAAATCGTTCATCAGCTTGGTCGGATCGACCGATGCCTGCAACTCGCGCCCCTTTTCGTCGTTGCCGGGATAGCCGCCCACGCTGGTTAATCCATCGGGTGCCAGTGCTACGAACCCGGCCTTGGCGACGCGGCGTGCCACGTCCTCGATATAGGGGTTCAGGCCGCGGTTTTCGTGCACCACGACGACGCCCCCGACCGGGGCCGTTGCCGCCATCGGACGCACGAGATACCCGCGCACCTCGCCATGGCCATTGGGGCTGGAGTAGGTCACATACTCGGCGATGATGTCGGGGTCGGTGGATGCCACCTGCTGCGCCATGGCGTAATCCGGGCTCATCATCGACAGGATCGCCATCGCCGTGACGCCACCCGCGGCGAACTTGGCGGCGCGGTCCAGAAATTCGCGCTTGGTGATGCGTCCATGCGCGTAGAAGTCGTAAAGCTCCAGCAGTTCGGGCGCGAAGTCCTTGGCGGTCATCCGGGTCATGGGCGTCTCCTGTTGCAATCGTTGAAAATGTAGCTGCAAATGACCGGCTGTCAGTTCACGGCTGCGTCATCTGCCGTTTCCAAGGGATGTTCCGCCGGGAAGGCCACTGCGCCACGACCCTGATGCAAGCCAAGCGCGACACGCTACCGCGCGGGCCTGAGTCCGCCGCGCCACAGGTTGCCCCCCAGATACGGTGTCCAAAAGAAACTGCTACCCGACCGCTGCATCCTTCCCCTATAGTTAGCCGTGTTGACGGGGGCAAACCCCCGCGCTTGAGGCAGGCACCAGATACGAAGGGGAGGCACGCCATGCGCTGCCCATTTTGCGGGAACATCGACACCCAGGTCAAAGACAGCCGCCCGGCCGAGGATCACGTCTCGATCCGCCGCCGCCGGTTCTGCCCGGCCTGCGGCGGGCGCTTCACCACCTATGAACGGGTGCAACTGCGCGACCTCGTCGTGATCAAATCCTCGGGCAAGCGCGAGGATTTCGACCGCACCAAGCTGGAACGCTCGATCCGCATCGCGATGCAGAAACGCCCCATCGATCCCGACCGGATCGACCAGATGATCAGCGGAATCGTGCGCCGCCTCGAAAGCCTGGGCGACACCGACATCCCGTCGAAAACCATCGGCGAGATCGTAATGGAAAGCCTGGCCCGGATCGACACCGTGGCTTACGTCCGCTTTGCGTCGGTCTATCGCAACTTCCAGTCGGCAGACGACTTCGACGGCTTCGTGCAGGAACTGCGGCCCTCCGGCCAACCCGAAGAGTGACCGCGCCTCTGCCCGACGACGCCATGCACATGACGCACGCCTTGGGCCTCGCGGCCCGGGGCCTGGGCCGCACGTGGCCGAACCCGGCGGTCGGCTGCATCCTCGTGCAGGGCGGGCGTGTCGTGGGGCGCGGATGGACGCAAGCAGGCGGGCGCCCTCACGCCGAAACCATGGCGCTGGCCCAGGCCGGTCAGCGCGCCCGCGGCGCTACGGCCTATGTCACGCTCGAACCCTGCAGCCATCACGGCAAGACCCCACCTTGCGCCGACGCGCTGATCGCAGCCGGCGTGAAGCGGGTCGTCACCGCCCTGACCGACCCCGACCCGCGCGTGTCCGGCCGCGGCCATGCAGCGCTGCTGGCTGCCGGGATCGCCGTCACCCAGAACGTCTCGACCGCCGAGGCCGCACGCCTGAACGCCGGCTTCGTCAAGCGCGTGACCCAAGGCCTGCCGGTCGTGACGCTGAAACTCGCGACGACGCTCGACGGTCGCACCGCCACCGCGACCGGAGAATCCCGCTGGATCACCGGCCCGCTCGCACGGCGCGCCACCCATGCCTTGCGGCTGTCGCACGACGCGGTGCTGATCGGTGCCGGCACCGCCCGCACCGACGACCCGGACCTGACAGCGCGCGACGTCGGCGCGACCCATCAGCCGGTCCGCATCGTTCTCGATCCCCGCCTCAGCCTCGCGCCCGCCAGCCGCCTCGGCCAGTCCGCGCTCCAATCCCCGGTCTGGCTGGTGCACACCGCCGCCGCGCCCGCCCACGCCCGCGCTGAGTGGATGGCCACCGGTGCGCATCTGTTCGAAACGGCAGAAACCCCGACCGGCCAGACCGACCTCGTCGCGGCGCTGTCCTTGCTCGCGGCTCAGGGTCTGACGCGCATCCTGTGCGAAGGCGGGGCGACCCTTTCCGCCGCGCTGATCCGCGCCAACCTCGTCGATGACCTGATCACCTTCACCGCCGGCAGACTGATCGGGACCGAAGGCCATCCCGCCCTCGGCCCCCTCAACATCGCCACCCTCGCCGACGCCCCGCAGTTGACGCTTCTCTCAACCCGGCAGATCGGCCCCGACACGGAAAGCCACTGGACCTTCCGCTGACTTCATCTGTTCATAAATATCCCGGGGGGTGAGCCGAAGGCGAGGGGGGCCGGCCCCCCTCAATCTGGCCTCACCAGTGCCCGACGTTGGGCATCGACGCCCAGGGCTCCGCGACCGGCAGCGCGCCGCCCTTCTGCAACAACTCGACCGACACATTGTCGGGGCTGCGCACGAACGCCATCCGGCCCTCTTTCGGCGGGCGGTTGATCGTCACGCCGTTGGCCTGCAGATGGGCGCAGGTCGCATAGATGTCATCGACCTCGTAGGCCAGATGTCCGAAATGCCGCGCGTCGCTGGGCAGACCGGCATCGCCGTCCCAGTTGTAGGTCAGTTCGACCGGGAAGTCCGGCTGGCCGGGCGGGGCCATGAACACCAGCGTGAAGCGGCCGCCTTCGTTATCGATTCGCCGGGTCTCTTCCAATCCCAGCAGGCGATAAAACGCCATCGACGCGTCGAGGTCCAGAACCCGGACCATGGTATGCAAGTAACGGATCTCCATCGCGTCCTCCTGTATCTGCGCCGGCGCAACCTAGCAGACCGCGCCGTGATGAACAGGGCAGGCGCACTAGAACGATGACCTTATCCCCAGGGTAATGCCGACATCCTGCGTGTCGAACAGTGCGGCGTTCGACCGGTTCCGCGTGGCCTGCACTTGCAGCACCGGCGAGAATCCAAGATAATCCACCTTGTCGAAGGTCATCGACAGATTGGCGGTCAGCCGCACGTCTTCGCGTCCGCCGATCACATAGCCCGACGCCGCGTAGACCCGGCTTTCGATGCCGAACTGGGCCTGTACGCCGATGCCGGCCACCGGCGCGGCCTTGGCCCAACCAAAGGTCAGTCCGACCGCCTCGTTGCCGATTTCCGACGAGTCAGACAGGGCCCGCGCCGCGGTGACCCCGACCGAGACCTGATCGCCGTTACCCAACCTGCGCCCGAGGCCGACCTCGGCCCCCAGTCGGTCCGAGGACTGCACCGGGCTGTCAATCCGAACCACCCGGTCGACCGTCCCGCCGAAACTGAGGATGGTCTTCGGACCCAGATTGCGGTCCAGCCCCGCCTCGAGCCGCAGGTAATCTGACAGCGGATCGCCGCCGTACCAGTTGCGCCCGCCCGTCCCGGCCAGCCGCAACGCCGTCTTGCCCGCACCATCCAGAGCGCGCTTGTGGCTCAGCCCGGCCTCGACGGCGGCATAGGAAAACGCGTCTCCGTCCAGATCGGGCGCGATGTCGCGGGCCTCGCGCGACAGCGTGACCTGCTCGCCCAGAATTCCGAACCGCGCCGTGGTCTGGCGCAACGGACCCTTGGGCGAAAACCGGTAGCTGCCGGTGATTCCGAAACCGGCCTCGAACCCGGACAGGGCCTGCGCCTCGGGTTCGATGACGAATTCGAACGGCAGGCCGGCCAGCGTCATCGTGTCCTGGCGGCTGCCGTTGTTGACGTTGGAACTCGGAGCGCCGCTGACGTTCAGCTGCACATCCCATGGGTTGCGCGACTTGACGTAACCGAAGTCGCGCCGGGCCAGCGCCGCCGCGCGGTCGTTCGGGGCATTCTGCGCGGCGCGGCGCAACCACCACTGCGCCGCAGTGCGCCGGCCCGCCGTCGACAGCGCCTGTGCCATCACCATCGCGGCGCCAAACCGGGCAGGGTCGGTTTCGGCGCTGGCCCAGGCGGCCTCGGCCGCGGCTCTGGCCTCGGGCACCCGGCCCAACGCCCGCAACGCCTGAGAGCGGATCACCAGGGCAGTGCTGTCGTCCGGATCACGCAGCAACAGCGCGTCGGTATAGCGCAAGGCATCCGCCGCATAGCCTGCCTGCACGGCGGTGAACGCCAGCTTTCGCAGCGCCTCGGCGTCCACGCTCACCGGATCGGCAGCGACAGGTCCGGCCAGGGCCAACGCCAAGACCAGACCGAGCCGCCGCATCCGGCCGCCCACCCCGGTCAATCCCGATACAGGATGAACCCGCCGGTTTCGCGCACCGTCACACCTTCGCTGCGCGGATCGTCGGCCTCGACGACGATGATGCCGACGATCTCGTCCTCACCGCCCGCCGTCGCATCGCCCGAGATGACGGCATAGTAGTTGCCTTGCTCGTAGGTGACCGCTGCCCCGTCCGCTCCGCGCACGGTGCTGGTCAGCTCGCCGGTGATCTCGCCATTGGCGTCCAGCGCGCCCGGACCCACGCTGAACACCAGCGTCGGCAGTGCGGTCAGGTTCGATTCGTTCTCGACGTTCAGCGCCGCTACCACGTCGCTGGTGATGTCGTTGCCCGCGACGTCATAGATTGCCCGGTTCGTGACCACGCCCGCTACGCCGGCGCCTTCGTTGAAATCGTTGAAGTCGATGTTCACCGTCATGTCGCCCTGGGCATACTCCAGACCGCTGGAGCCCTCGAAATCCCGGAGCCCCGCATAATCGCCCGAATAGGTCGCCTGACCCGAGGTCGGCAGCGTCACCGACCCGTTGCGCTGATAGACGAAGCCGCCATACCCGTAAGGAATATACGCCCCGGTGCGCACGATCGCGAACTCGGACTCGCCCGAGGTCGACACGCCGTAAAGCGCGCGATGCCCGAACTGCGTGATCGGCGTGCCCGTCACGTCGTCGGCATAGGTGCTGTCGGCCTCGTAGACCGCAAACGGACCGAGCGAGCCCACCCGGTCGTCGCGCTGATAGATGTTGCCCCCGTCGAACGCCAACCCGTCCACCACGAACGTGTCCGACGTGCTGTCATAGGCCACGTCGCCGACATAGCCGTCCCCAGTGTTGCCGCCCTCTTCCGAGCTTGGCTCGCGGCGAAACACGCCGGTCCGCGGGGATGGGCTTTCAGTGCCCGGCGGCAGGACCCGGTCGCTGTCGATCCCGCCGTCGGGATCGGTGCCGGGATCGACCGGCGTTTCTTCCTCGACAAAGGGGTTGCCGTCGCAGGCCGCAAGAAGCAGGCAGGCCAACAGGAGTGTTTTGATTGAATGCATTTTGTTGCCCGATCAGCTTGTATCCACACGAACTTTGCCGCGCTAATCGTTGAAAGTCAAAGAAGATCAGGCTTATCCACAGCAACGCTCCGTCCCTGTGCCCCGCCTGCATCACGCCGCATCTGGCGGTTTTACGAAGCCCCAACCGCAATCTATAGTGGTTGGCGACTCATCCCCCCGAAAGAAGCCCCATGCCCCTGACGCCCGAGCAACTGTCCGAGATTACGCAACAGCGCGCCAACCCGCGCCCGACCCTGCGCGCCACCGCCCCGGGGATGGAGGCGCACCTCTACGTCGCCCACCCCGTGCTCGACCACGGTTTTGTCCGCGTCATCGACTACATGGGCGACGACGCAGGCATCGTACAGGCCGCCCGCGTGTCCTACGGTGCCGGCACCAAACACGTCCAGAACGACGAAGGCCTGATCCGCTACCTGATGCGCCACTGGCACTCCACCCCGTTCGAGATGTGCGAGGTCAAACTCCACGTCAAACTCCCGGTCTTCGTCGCCCGCCAGTGGATCCGCCACCGCACCGCCAACGTCAACGAATACAGTGGACGCTACTCGATCCTCGACCGCGA
>JANNNU010000234.1:0-4369 GCA_031398695.1 Paracoccaceae bacterium
CCGGCATGAGGCGATGCGGGACCGCTCACGCGGGCGGGCGCAGTTCAGGCTTCTGATCCTCTGCGCCAGTTTCGTCTTTGCCTTCGGTGCGATTGGTGCCCGCATGGGCCTGATGGCCGCGACCGAGCCAACCGAGCCGCGCGCCAGCGCGCCGGGGGCGGAAATCCTGGCCCAACGTGCCGACATCACCGACCGCAACGGAAGGGTGCTGGCGACCAACATGACGACGCATGCGCTTTATGCGCACCCGAAGGTCATGGTCGATCCAAAGGGTGTGGCGGTGAAGCTGGCGGCGATCTTCCCCGAGCTGGACGCGGCCTCGCTGGAGCGCCGCTTTACCGATGGCCGCAGTTTTGTTTGGATTCGCAAGGTGCTGAGCCCCGAGCAGATGCAGAAGGTGCATGAGATCGGCGATCCGGGCCTCCTATTCGGTCCGCGCGAGATGCGGCTTTATCCGAACGGGACGCTTGCGGCGCATGTCCTTGGCGGCACCTCGTTTGGGGCCGAGGGGGTGCATTCGGCGGAAGTGATCGGCACGGCGGGGATCGAGAAGGCGCTGGACGCGCGGCTGCGCGATCCGGCGCAGGGGGGCAAGCCCTTGACCCTGTCCATCGACCTGAGTTTGCAGGCGACGGTCGAGGAAGTGCTGTACGCGGGCATGACCATGCTGAACGCCAAGGGGGCGGCGGCGATCCTGATGGACGTGCGGACGGGTGAAATTCTGGCTCTGGCGTCGCTGCCGACCTTTGACCCGAATGACCGGCCCGCCCCGATTGTCGACAAGACTGCCGAGCCGGGCGACAGCCCGTTGTTCAACCGCGCGGTGCAGGGGGTGTACGAGCTTGGCTCGACCTTCAAGATCTTTGCAGCGGCGCAGGCGATGGAGCTGGGTCTGGTGACCCCAGACACTCTGGTCGATGCGAATGCGCCGATGCAGTGGGGCAAGCACAAGATCAAGGAGTTCGAGGGCAAGAACTACGGCCCGCTTTTGTCAGTTTCCGACGTCATCACCAAGTCGTCGAACGTCGGCACGGCGCATATTGCGCTGATGATAGGGCCCTTGCGGCAACAGGCGTTCCTGAAGTCGCTGGGCTTTTTCGAGGCGACTCCGGTGGAACTGGTCGAGGCACCGGGGGCAAAACCGCTGATCCCGAAGAAATGGCCCGAAATCGTGACGATCACCACCTCTTACGGCCATGGCATGTCGGCCAGTCCGATGCATCTTGCGGCGGCCTATGCGGCGATTGCCAATGGCGGGGTGATGATCAAGCCGACGCTTCTGAAGCGCGAAGGGGCCACGACCGGCGTGCGGGTCATGAGCGAGAAGACCGCGGCGGAGGCGGTCAGGATGCTGCGCCGGGTGGTGACGGAAGGCACGGCGTCCCTGGGCGAAGTGCCGGGGTATGAGGTCGCGGGCAAGACCGGGACCGCCGACAAGCCGAACAAGACGGGGGGCTACTACAAGGACAAGGTGGTGAACACCTTCGCCTCGGTCTTCCCGGCCTCGAACCCGCAATACGTGCTGATCGTGACGCTGGACGAGCCGGTGGACAACACGATGTCCGAAACCCGCCGGACGGCTGGCTGGACGGCGGTGCCGGTCGCGGCCGAGATCATCCGGCGCGTGGCCCCCTTGATGGGGCTTAGGCCCAAGCTTGAACCTCCCCCGGTGGATGCGGTAACAGCCGCCAGCAACTGAGGGGACCGCAAGGCATGACGGCTGGCACGACGGCGCGCGCGATACGGCTTTCGGACCTCGGGCTGACCGCCCGGGCCGGACGCGATCCGGCGCTGTCGGGGATCACCGCGGACAGCCGGGCGGTGCGGGCGGGGATGCTGTTCGCGGCGCTTCCCGGCAGTGCCACCCATGGCGCGCGCTTCATTCCGGGGGCGCTGGATCAGGGTGCGGCGGCGATCCTGACCGATGCCGAGGGGGCGAGGCTTGCCGCAGAGGTGATGGCCGATACCGACGTGGCGCTGGTCGTCACCGAGGACCCGCGTGCGGCGCTGGCCTGTGCGGCGGCGCTGTGGTTCGGCCCGCAACCTGCGTCGATGGTTGCGGTCACCGGGACCAACGGCAAGACCAGCGTGGCGACCTTTGCCCGGCAGATCTGGGCGGCACTGGGGCACGAGGCGATCAACATCGGCACCACGGGGATCGAGGGGGCGTGGACCGCACCCTCCAGCCACACAACGCCGGATGCGGTCACCTTGCAGAAGCTTCTGGCGGCGGCGGCGGCGGGTGGGGTCACTCATGCGGCGATGGAGGCCTCCTCCCACGGGATCGACCAGCGTCGGCTGGACGGTGTGCGTCTCAAGGCGGCGGGGTTCACCAACCTGACGCAGGATCATCTGGACTATCACGGCACGATGGAGGCCTATTTCGCGGCCAAGTCGCAGCTTTTCACCCGGCTTCTGCCCGAGGACGGGGTTGCGGTGGTGAACCTTGACGGCGCGAAGGGCTCGGACATGGCCGAACTGGCGCTCGCGCGGGGGCTGCGGGTGCTGACCGTGGGCAAGGGGCAGGGGGCGGACCTGCAGATCGCGGCGACCCGGCCCGATGCGACCGGGCAGGAGGTGCGCTACCTGTGGCAGGGCCGGGCGTTCCAGACCCGGCTGGCGCTGATCGGGGCGTTTCAGGCCGAGAATGTCGCCGTGGCTGCGGGCCTTGCCATTGCCGCTGGCGATGCACCCGAGGCGGTGCTGGCGGTGCTGCCGCGCCTGACGGGGGTGCGGGGGCGGATGCAACTGGCCGCGACCCGGCGGAACGGGGCGGCGGTTTATGTCGATTACGCGCATACTCCGGATGCCATCGAAACCGCGCTGCGGGCGCTGCGGCCGCATGTGATGGGCCGGATCGTCATCGTCTTCGGTGCAGGCGGCGACCGGGACCGGACCAAGCGCCCGTTGATGGGGGCGGCGGCACGGGCGCATGCCGATGTGCTTTATGTGACCGACGACAACCCACGCACGGAGGAGCCTGCCGCTATCCGCGCCGCTATCCTGGCCGTCTGCCCCGAGGCAAACGAGGTCGGCGACCGGGCCGAGGCGATCCTGCGGGCGGTGGATGCGCTTTTGCCGGGGGACGCGCTGCTGATCGCCGGGAAGGGCCATGAGAGCGGCCAGATCATCGGGACAGACGTTTACCCGTTCGACGACGTCGAACAGGCAAGCGTCGCGGTTGCCGCGCTGGATGGGGTGATCTGATGGCCGCAACTGGCTTGCCGCGCACCGAGAGGCTGACCGTTACGCCCGGCACCGGGACCATGCGCCTCCCTCCCCCCTTGGTGGGAGAGGGTCGGGGAGGGGGGGCAACCCTTGCCAGCCCGCGCGCCACCCTTTCAGCGATCCCCCCCACCCTCTCCCTCCCCCACGAGGGGGGAGGGAAGCGCCTTGTCCGACCCGCAGAGCAAACCATCGAGATCCGCGCATGACCCTTTGGGCCTCGACCGATGCGGCACAGGCCACCGGCGGAAGTAGTACCGGCGACTGGCAGGCCACCGGCGTCTCCATCGACACCCGGACTTTGCAACCCGGCGACCTGTTCGTCGCCTTGACGGACGTGCGCGACGGGCATGACTTCGTTGCAGCCGCGCTGGAGAAGGGGGCCGCCGCCGCGCTGGTCTCGCGCATTCCGGAGGGGGTGGCGAAGACCGCACCGTTGCTGTTCGTGCCGGATGTCCTACAGGCGCTGGAGGCGCTTGGGGCCGCTGCCCGTGCCCGGACCCGCGCCCGTGTGGCCGGGGTCACCGGATCGGTCGGCAAGACCTCGACCAAGGAGATGCTGCGGGCGATCCTGTCGGGGCAGGGCAAGACCCATGCGGCGGAAGCCAGCTACAACAACCATTGGGGCGTGCCTCTGACGCTGGCGCGGATGCCCGCCGACACGGATTTTGCGGTGATCGAGATCGGGATGAACCACCCCGGCGAGATCGCGCCGCTGGCCCGGCTTGCGCGGCTGGACGTGGCGATGATCACCACCGTTGCCCCGGCGCATCTGGAGGCGTTCGAGAGCGTGGAGGGCATCGCGCAGGAGAAGGCTTCGATCTTCGACGGCCTCGTCTCCGGCGGCTCGGCGATCTTCAACGCTGACCTGCCGACCACGCCAATCCTTCGGGCCAAGGCACAGGCGGTGGGCGCGCGTCCTGTGGGCTTCGGCACCACTGCCACCGCCGACTGGTGCCTGATCGAGACGCGCGTCACCGACGAAGCCACCGTTGTCCGGGCCAGCCACAACGGCAAGCCCCTTCTTTTCAAGGTCGCAACCCCCGGTCGCCATTTCGCGGTGAACGCGCTTGGCGCGCTGGCGGTGGCCGAGGCCCTTGGGGCCGACCCGATGATCGCAACCCATGACCTGGGCCGCTGGGCC
>JANNNU010000205.1:0-6531 GCA_031398695.1 Paracoccaceae bacterium
CCGGTCGCCTGTTCTGTGTCCGCACTTCTGGACGCGGCGTTGCTGCGCGACACCTTCCGCGCGGTGCACCCGGATGCGACCGCCGTGCCCGGCCTGACGTGGACGCCGGGGCGGCCCTGGCTGGTGATGCGCGACGGCGAGACGCAAGGCCGGATCGATTATGTCTATGCCGCTAGCGCGACTGCCGTCGACTCGGTCCTGCTGGGCGAGCCGGACAATCCGGCCGTGGCGCTGTCGGTCACGCCGTGGCCATCGGACCATCGCGCCGTGCTGTACACGCTTGACGTTGTGCTGGTCGAAGCGCCGGCCCTGATCGGTGTCGCGACGCGCCCGGTCGTCGAAAGCGACAGTTTTGTGATCCGGGCGCACGTACCGGGCGGCGGGCCGTGGACGGTCGTGGTCTTCAAGGCCGGGACCGACTGGGTCGAAGAGGGTCTGACCGAGATCACCGATGTCGATCTGGCGGACCGGCCCACGGTCCGGCTTTCGACCATCGGGCTCGACCCGCGGGCCTATGATGCCGTGTTGCTGCAACCGAGCGGCGAAGAGGCGGTCGAGGTGGCCCGGCACCGCTTTTAGATGATCCCGGCGGATCGGCGCGCCGCCATCGGGCTGAGCGCCCCGGCGCTGCCCGGTGGCGATCTGTCGGTGCGGTTTTCGGGGGTGCCTGGGTTCAAGCTCGATTGGGTCGGGATCTACCTGGCGGGCGCGGTATCGGTCTACGACTACATCGGGCTCGCCTACACCGGCGCGCGTCACGAGGGCGACCTGCGATTTCCCGGCGAGGAGTTGTACCTGCCGAGAGAGCCGGACGACTACGAGGTGCGCCTGATGCTGGATGACGCCTATCAGATTCAGGCGATAGGCACGTTCATCGTTGCCGCCCGGTGATCGCGCCGGTGGGTGCGTCGGCTGTTCTGAACGGCGACACCGTTAGGGAAAAGATTTGATGCCCGTTTCAGTATCATCCGCCCTGTTGTCCTGGTCGCACGGCACAGCGCCGTCGCCGGGCCTTGGTCTTTGCCGCCTCGCATGCCACTCTACCTGCAAAGGATGGGCCATGGGCAGTTACATCATTTCCTGCAGCGGCACCGGCGCGTCAACTCGGGGCGCTGCGCCAGTGCGGCGCGCGGTCGCCTTGCCGCACGAGGGGCGCGGGATGTCGGGGGTGACGGGCGCTGGGCGGGTGGCGCGGTGATTTATCGCGCGGCGGAACGGGCGGATGTGCCGGTGTTGCAGGCGATGCTGGCCGATCTGGCGCGCCATGAAGGCGGCGGTCCCGTCGGGTCGGTCGAGGCTCTGGCCGAGCACGGCTTTGGCGCGCGCGTCCTGTTTTCCGCCGTGCTGGCGGTGGATACGGAGCCGCGCGGCATGGCAATCTATTACCCCGACTTTTCGACGCACCGCGGCCAGCCGGGCGTTTACGTGCAGGATCTTTATGTCGACCGCGCTGCACGCGGCGGCGGGGTGGGGCGCGGGTTGCTGGCCGCCGTCATGCACGCGCAGGACTGGGGTGCGCGGTATCTGACACTGGGCGTCAGCCCCGACAACGGTATCGCGCTCGGCTTCTATGCCCGGATTGGGTTTCGGACGAGGGGCTACCGGTTCATGATCCTTGACGGAGAAAAACTGGAGGTGCTGCGATGAAATGTTTTTTCAACGCCACTGGGAGCGCGCCTCACTGAGCGTTCTGAAGATCATCTCGCGCACAGCGGCCCTACCGAAACAGACCGCTTGGAGGCATGGCTTGCTGCGCAGCAGGGCTGCAGCGAGGCTCGGGGACGCGCGGTGGGCATGCCTCGGCCAGCGCCGTCCCCTTTCGGTCGGCATCGCTGCACCATCGTGCGCGGTCTTCAGGCGGTAGCAGGCGCCAAGGACGCGGCCGACACCGCGCGGCCCCGCTGATAACGTGCGTAACCCAAATCGGCCGTGTCGATCTCGGTCGCTCGGCCCGAGATCATGTCGGCCAAAACGCGGCCCGATCCGGCGGCCATCGTCCAGCCAAGCGTGCCGTGGCCGGTGTTCAGGAAAAGATTCGACACGGGCGAGCGGCCCAGGATCGGCGTGCCGTCCGGAGTCATCGGGCGCAGTCCGCTCCAGAACGTCGCGCGGGACTGGTCCCCTGCCCCGCCGAATAGATCCTCGACCGAATGTTGCAGCGTGGCCTTGCGGCGATCGTGCAACGTGGTGTTGAAGCCAGCGATTTCGGCCATGCCGCCAACCCGGATGCGGTCGCCCAGACGGGTGATGGCAATCTTGAAGGTTTCGTCCATCACGGTGCTGACCGGGGCGCGCTCGGCGTCGATGATCGGGACGGTGATCGAATAGCCCTTGACCGGATAGACCGGCAGACGCATGCCAAACGGCCGGGCGAGGAACGGCGAGTAACTGCCCAACGCCAGCACGAAACTGTCGGCGGTCAGGCGGCCCGCGCTGGTGTACACGGCGGCGATCCGGTCGCCCACCTGTTCCAGCCGATCGATGGTCACACCGTAGCGGAAAGTGACGCCCGCCGCCTGGGCCATCTCGGCCAGCCGGTTGGTGAACTTGAAGCAGTCGCCGGTCTCGTCGCCCGGCAGCCGCAGCCCGCCCGCGATCTTGGCACGGTTCGGCGCAAGGCCAGGCTCTGCGGCGACGCACTGTTCGGGATCAAGCACCTCGAACGCCACGCCGTCGGCCTTGAGCACCTTGATGTCCTTGTAGGCCGCATCCACCTGCTTTTGCGTGCGGAACAGCTGCAAGGTGCCTTGCGTCCGCTCGTCATAGTGGATGCCCGTGCTGGCACGCAGGTCGCGCAGCACATCGCGCGAGTATTCCGCCAGCCGCACCATGCGGCTTTTGTTCACAGCATAGGCGCTGCTGGTGCAATTCATCAGCATCCGCGCCACCCATTCGATCTTTGCAAGGTCGGGGCGCGCGTCGATGATCAACGGGGCGTGATGCATGAAAAGCCATTTCAACGCCTTGGCCGGGATGCCCGGTGCCGCCCAGGGCGAGGCATAGCCCGGGCTGATCTCGCCCGAGTTCGCAAAGCTGGTCTCCAGCGCCGGTCCGGGTTGACGGTCAATCACCGTCACCTCGTGCCCCGCCTGCGCCAGATACCAGGCCGAGGTGACACCGATGACACCAGCTCCGAGAATGATGACGCGCATGGGGGGCTCCTGTTCTGCGGGATCAGAATACGGGGAACCGAGTGAAAGGTGCTGGTGAAGTTCGGCCGCGCCGGGCCAGTTCATGCAAGTTTCTTGCGCCAAATGGCAAATCGGACGCAGAACTGCCGGTTTATCAACAAATGGGCAGGATAAAAACCTTCTCGCTTAGTCTGCGGGAAAGCCGAACTGTGCAATCAGCCGCGCGAGGGCGCGATCGTTTCCGTCCTGCGCTGTGTTGGCGGCCTGCAACCGCGTGGTCTGGCTGCCAGGCCATTCCAGCACCCGGTGGTCGAGGCCCAGACACACCGGTTTGCTGCCGCAGCGCCGGTGCATGAAGTAAAGCCAAAGATCGTCAGACGTCGGTGCCAGTGACTGAAACAGCGCCACGTCGGCCACGTCCGGGTGCAGGATCGCCGGATCATACAGCACCCCGTGCACGCCCGTGGGCAGGATCAGCGGTCCGGACGCCTGCCCGGTCACCTTGCGCCATTGGCGATAGGGCGCGGGCGTGCCGTCCGCCTGCACCGCTATGCGTCGGCCGCGATGGCAGATCACCGGCGCGCCCAGCGTCTGATAGGCCGAGACGAGCTCCGCCAGCCAGGTGTGCCAATAATACACGTCGTCATCCGCCGTCACGATCAGACTGTCGGGAAAGGCCGCCAGCGCCGGGATGATCTTCTTGTAACTGCGCAGATCCGCGCACCCGCGCACTTGCAGCCCCTGGGCGGTCAGGGCGGTCACCTCGGGCGGCAATAGGGGAATGTCGTCATGCGCGAGCCACAGCACCACCGCATCGGGCCGGACGGTCTGGCGCAGCAGCCCGGTCAGCGTCAAGGCCAGCACATCGAAGCGCGCCGGATAGCTGGTCAACGATACGATCAAGCGGCGGTTCAGCCCATGGGGGCGGTGCGTTGCGGGGCGGCGAGCGATTTCGGCCGTGGCGCGGCGCGCGCGCCACTGCAGCTTGGCCCGGCGAAACGCCTGCGCCAGAGGGCGGATCACCGCCACGCCTCGACCAGCCATGGCGCGGGGCCGATGCGGCGATACCACTTGCCGCCCCGGCCTGCCAGAACGTCCGACATTTTCGGATTGCCCGCGAACACTACGATGCGCGCGCCGGGCGGCACGACCGGATCGGACAGGTAGCTGTGCAGATAGGGCGGCACGCACTGATTCTTGAAACTGACGCACCAGTCGCGCGGCCAATACGAAAGCTCGCCGGCCTCGTGCAAGGCATGGCTTTGAAACTGCTGCGAGATCTTGAACCTGGCCTGCGCCGCCTTGGGGTCGGCCACAAAGCGGCGCAGCACATGGTCGTGCGCACCCGCCTGAAACCGGAACACCGAACTGTTGCCGACCATTTCGAGAAACCGGTGCCGCGCCGGATCGGTCAGCGCCCGCACGCGATGTGGGCGGAACAGGTCCATGTCGCGGATCATCGGCACCGCACCCGGATGGGCAAAGAACGGATCGAGTCCGCCCACGATGACAAGATCGAGGTCCAGAAACAGCGTCTGTCCGGTCAGATCCGCCAGCGGGTTCGAAAACAGCGTCAGCTTGCGCCAGCGCAAGTCCTCTTTGCCGTCCGGCAGGGCCAGGACCGGGATCGGGCGTATTTCGATGCCGGGATCGAGCCCTTGGCCGTCATCGGTAAAGCAGACAAAGCGGTGCGGTCGCGACAGGTGGCGCGTGACTCCATGAAACAGCGCGTTGACATAGTATGGGCCATAAAGGCTGCCCCATTTCATGCAGACCACGTTGACCGGACCGTCAGCCGCCGTCATGCGCCGAACTCTGCCTGGCCGCGGCGGATCTGCTGGCCGAGGAAGGACGTTTCGGGAATGACGCCGCCGAAGTCGCGCGCGAGCACCTTGTTGACGTTGCTGGCGCTCAGATGCACCCCGCACGTAGTGGCCGGAAAGCTGGCGTCGGTCAGGTGATCGGGCAACACGAAGCGGCGGCAGTCGCGGGGGGTGATCGGGTAGAACGTCTCCATAGGCAGGGCGGCTGCCATGCCGCCATGCCGTATCAGGGCGGCTGTCAGCGCGCGCGGCCCGGTGCTGCCCCATGGCCACTGCGCGATCGGCACCCCGCGCCCAAGCGTGCGTATCCAATATTTCATACGCCGCAGGCCGGTGATGTGTGGGGCAACGCCGCGTGTTTGCGGGGTCAGGGTCATCAGGTCGTGCAGTTCGGGCGATCCTTTGGGCAGCCGCAGCACGGCGCAATTGACCCGCGTGTGTGTCTCGAACGCGTAGATGCGATCGGTGTCGTAGGCAAGCTGGCGCAACGCGATGATGTCGAGATCGACCCAGGTGTGATCGGTGCGTTGCATCAGCGCATAGCGAAAGAAGTTCGAATGCAGCGAGGGGCTTTGCTCGCGCGCGTACATCGATATGGCGGTTGCTGGGTAGACCTCGTTGGCATCCCGCGCCTCGACACCCTTCGGCAGGTTCGGCAGGGGGGCATAGCTGTAGACGATCAGCGGGTTTCCGACCCGCAGGAACGACCATGCACTGGCCAGTTCGATCGGACCCAGCCGCGGTCCGACCCAAAGCGTCGCAAGGGTGTTCGGGTTTGGCATCGGGTTTCCGTGACGGGCTCGGCGGTTTTTGCGAGCCGGGGCAGACAATGTCAAGGTCAGCGGCTCGGTGCTGCGGCGCGCCGGGACGACCGGGGGACGAACGCCCCCCGGTCATATGGCGGGGATCAGGCCTCGGCGACAGCCTCGGTGATCTCGAGCCCGGTTTCCTGATCGACCATCTTCATGCCCAGCTTGACCTTGCCGCGGTCGTCGAAGCCGAGCAGTTTGACCTTGACCTCCTGGCCTTCCTTCAGCGCCTCGTTCGGGTGGCTCAGCCGCTTGTTGGCGATCTGGGACACATGCACGAGGCCATCGCGCTTGCCGAAGAAGTTCACGAAGGCGCCGAAATCGACCAGCTTGACCACACGCCCGGTGTAGATCTGGCCCTCTTCCGGCTCGGCCACGATCGACCAGATCATGTCATAGGCGCGCTTGATCGCCTTCTGGTCGTTCGAGGCGATCTTGATCACGCCGTCGTCGTTGATGTCGACCTTGGCACCCGAGACTTCCACGATCTCGCGGATGACCTTGCCGCCCGACCCGATCACTTCACGGATCTTGTCGGTCGGAATGGTCAGCGTCTCGATCTTGGGCGCGTATTCGCTGAACGCCTGAGCCGAGGTCAACGATTTGGCCATCTCGCCCAGAATGTGGATGCGGCCTTCGCGGGCCTGCTCCAGTGCCTGCGCCATGATCTCCGGGGTGATCCCGGCAATCTTGATGTCCATCTGCATGGTGGTGATGCCCTTTTCAGTGCCCGCCACCTTGAAGTCCATGTCGCCGAGGTGATCCTCG
>JANNNU010000080.1:0-23572 GCA_031398695.1 Paracoccaceae bacterium
CCGGCGAAGAAGGGTTGACGCCAGGCTTGCTCGACGTGACGCCGGGGCTTCCAGCTC
Organism: Paracoccaceae bacterium; assembly: GCA_031398695.1. Classification (GTDB taxonomy): domain Bacteria; phylum Pseudomonadota; class Alphaproteobacteria; order Rhodobacterales; family Rhodobacteraceae; genus JAIYDJ01. Next base: position 58 of record JANNNU010000080.1, read on the forward strand.
CGGCGGACACCTACTCCACCTTCAACTTGACGCCTTGCCGGCCGGCGAGATCCTGGATGAACTGCCAGGCGACGCGGCCCGAACGCGCGCCGCGCGTGGCCTGCCACTCGATCGCCTCGGCGCGCAGCCGGTCGGGCGGGACGCTGACGCCGTGATGGGCACAGTAGGCGTCGATCATCGCAAGGTAGTCGTCCTGCGTGCAGGAATGGAAGCCGAGCCAGAGGCCGAAGCGGTCGGACAGCGACACCTTTTCCTCGACCGCCTCGTCGGGGGTGATCGCGGTGGCGCGTTCGTTTTCGATCATGTCGCGCGGCATCAGGTGGCGGCGGTTCGAGGTGGCGTAAAGCAGCACGTTGTCGGGGCGGCCTTCGATCCCGCCGTCGAGCACCGCTTTCAGCGACTTGTAGTGCTGGTCGTCATGACTGAACGACAGGTCGTCGCAGAACAGCACGAAGCGGTGCGCCGCGTCGCGCAGATGCGCCAGAAGGCGGTGGACCGAAGGCAGATCCTCGCGGCTGAGCTCGACGATCTTCAGATCGAATCCTTCGGCGCGCATCGCGGCATGTACAGACTTCACCAGGCTCGACTTGCCCATGCCCCGCGCGCCCCACAACAGCGCGTTGTTGGCGGGAAGGCCCCGGGCGAAGTGGCGGGTGTTGTCCAGCAGCGTGTCCCGCGCCCGGTTGACGCCGACCAGCAGCCCGATGTCGACCCGGCTGACGTGGCGCACCGGCACCAGACGATCGGGATCGGTGTGCCAGGCAAACGCCTCGGCCCGGTAGTCGGGCGCCGGGGCGGGAGGCGGCGCCAGCCGTTCGAGCGCAGCGGCGATGCGGGCCAGCGGGTCGAGCGTCACGCGGCGTCTTCCTCGTCGTCGTCGACCCAAGTCCCATCGGCGCGGGCGTCGGCCTCGCGGCGTTTCTCGATCCGGGAGATCAGGAAGATGGACACTTCATAAAGCGGGTAGATCGCGGCGAAGAGGATGATCTGCGACATGAAATCCGGCGGGGTCACCACGGCGGCGACCACGAGGATGATAATGATCGCGTAGCGGCGCATGGTTTTCAGACCGCGCGACGACACCATGCCCGCCTTGCCCATCAGCGTCAGCAGCACCGGCAATTGAAAGCAGACCCCGAACGCCATCACGAAGCTGATGGTCAGCGACAGATATTGCTCCATCGAACCCTGGAACAGCACGCCGGCCGGGGCCTCGGACACCACATCCCCCAGTTCGACCGTCGGCGTGAAGCTTTGCTGGAAGCCGAGGAAGAAGTCGAAGGCGATCGGCAGCACGATATAGAACGAAAACGCGGCACCCAGCGCGAACATCAGGGGCGAGGCCAGAAGAAACGGCAGGAAGGCGTTCTTTTCGGACTTGTAAAGGCCCGGCGCCACGAACCGCCAGAGTTGATAGCTGATGACCGGGAACGACAGCGCAAAGCCCGCCATCACCGAAATGCGGATGGCGACGAAGAAACCTTCCTGCAGCTTCACCAGGATCAGGCCACATTCCTGATTGCGGGAAGCAAGCGCATCGCAGATCGGCTGGGTCATGAAGTTGAAGATCGGGTTCCAGACGGTGAAGCAGATGCACATCGCCACCAGAAACGCCGCAAGAGCATAGACCACGCGATTGCGCAGTTCGATCAGGTGTTCGATCAGCGGGGCGGCGCTGTCATCGACGGTGTCGGTCATGCCTCACCTGCCTTGGACGGGGCCTTGGAGGTGGCCTTCGTTTTGGTCTTGGCTGCGGCCTTGCCCGGTTTGGCTTCGGGTGCCGGAACCGGCTCTGCCGCAGCGGCTTTGGTGCGCGGCTTGCGGGTCGGTTTTTCCGCGACATGGAGCGCGGAGGGGTCTGCGACGGCGGGGGAGTCTGCGACGGCGGCGGGCTTTGCCGACACGGCCCGCAGGCGTTCGGTCGTTTCGGCCACGATCGCCTGCCGTTTGGCCTGTGCGTCGAGCAGGGCCTGCGTTTCGGGCCCCGGTGCCAGGATCGTTGCCGCCCGGTCGATCGGAGGTGTCGCGGGCAGCGTCGGGCGCGCCGAATTCTGCAGCGGATCCCACTTTTCGAACTTGTTCGCGGCTTCCTTGACCGCGTTCAGCGCGGTGGGCTTCATCGACCCCGCAGCCTTGAGGTCGCGCGCCACGTCGTTCAGGCCGGTGTCCTTTGCCGCCTGATCCATCGCACGCTGAAAATCGCGCGCCATCGACCGCATCTTGCCGGTAAAGCGCCCCAACTGCCGGAACATTTCGGGAAGGTCCTTGGGGCCGATGACGATCAACGCCACGACCCCGATGACCAGAAGCTCGGTCCAGCCGATTTCAAACATATGCGGTCCGCCTTACGGTGCAGGAAGCGAGGGTCAGACCCGATCCTTGTCGGCGACCGGGACGACCGGCCCGGTGGGGGTGACGTCGCGGGCGGCGTCAAGGGTGGCCTTCTCGGCCTCGGCGGTGCTGTCGCCGACGCCCTTCTTGAAGGCGGTGATGCCTTTGCCGACTTCGCCCATCAGGGCAGACACCTTGCCCTTGCCGAACAGGACAAGGACGACGACGGCGATTAGAAGAAGGCCGGGCAGGCCGATGTTGTTGAACATGATTGTCTCCGGGTGGGACAGGTTGAAACGCTGTCCTTCGTGTTAGGCCGATCTGCCGGGCCAGCAAAGCGCAATCTGCGCGCGCAAGCAGGCGCCGTGGCCCCGGGCGGGTGGTTTCGCGCCGATAACTGACAGTTAACTGTCAGTTGCTGCGGGTCCGGCTTGACGCGGCCACACCATCGCAGCAGCATCGCGCGATGCGCCGCACCGACCGCCTGTTCGACCTGATCCAGATCCTGCGCGACGGCCGGTTGCACCGCGCGGGCGATATCGCCGCGCGGCTTGGTGTGTCGGACCGCACGATCTGGCGCGACATGGGGGTGCTGATGGCATCCGGGCTGCCGGTGGAGGGCGAGCGGGGCGTAGGCTATATCCTGCGCGCGCCGATCACCCTGCCGCCGATGATCCTGACCGCGACCGAACTCGAGGCGCTGCGGCTGGGCGTGCGCCTTGTCGCCGAAGGGGCGGACGCCGGGCTGGCCGGAGCGGCCCGCAGTCTGGCGACCAAGGTGGCTTCGGTGACGCCCGCGCCGACGGATGCCGAGGCGGATGCGCTGTTCGCCCAGCCGTCGCGCACCGCCGCCCGCGCTGCGCCGCATTTGCCCAGCCTGCGTCGCGCGATCAAGGCACGCGAACGCATTGCGATCAGCTACATCGACCCCGAAGGCCGCGAAAGCCACCGCGATGTCCGGCCATTGGCACTAGAGACGCTGGGCAAGGTCTGGTCGCTGGCGGCATTTTGCGAGGGACGCGGCGATTTTCGCAGTTTCCGGGTGGACCGGATTCTGGCGGTGACCCCGACCGGCGAGCGATTTCCCGACGAACCCGGACGGCGATTGGGCGACTACCGCGCGCAGTCCGAAGAACGCGCACAGATCGACGACCGTGGACAGGCCGAAGACCCGGGGCCGACTACCGCCGCGCCGCCGGAAAGACGAAACACCGATCCCGGCGCATCATGAGCCAAAGGACCGTGCCCGGTTTCGGCAGGAACACCCCCGGCACCGAGGCGGTCAGGATCGAGCCGTCGAACGCCATGCGAAACTCGACCAGACTTTCGCGGCCCAGATAACGCGACCTCTCGACCGTGCCACGCGCCGGGGTCCCATGCTTGGCGGTGGGGTTGGGGCCGCGCCCAGCCCTGTCGAAGTCGATAGTCAGATGCTGCGGGCGGATCACGATATCGACCTCCGCCCCATCTGGGTGCCCCGGCGTCAGAAACGCGCCGAAGGGCGTGTCGGTCAACGCCCCGCGCGACGTGCCGCGGATCACGTTGACGTCGCTGAAGAACGCCGCCGCCTCTTGATCGACTGGCGCGTTGTAGACGTTGTAGGGCGCACCGCGCTGCACGATGCGCCCGTCGCGCATCAGCGCGATCTCGTCGGCCATCCGCATCGCCTCGTCGGGTTCATGGGTGACCAGCAGGACGGCGGTGCCTTCGGCCTTCAACACTTCCAGCGTCGCGTCGCGGATGCCGTCGCGCAGCCGGTTGTCGAGTCCGGAAAACGGCTCGTCCATCAGCAGCACCTTGGGGCGCGGGGCAAGCGCGCGCGCCAGCGCCACGCGCTGCTGTTCGCCCCCCGACAGTTCGTGCGGGTGCTTGGGGCCGAAGCCTGCGAGATCCACCCGACCCAGCAGGTCATCGACGCGCGCCTGACGCGCGGACCGGTCGCCGGTCAAGCCGAAGCCCACGTTCTGCGCCACGGTCAGATGCGGAAACAGCGCGAAATCCTGAAACATCAGGCCGACGCCGCGCGCTTCGGGCGGCAGGTCGCGCGAGGGGCCGAACACATCGGCCCCGTCGATCAGGATGCGGCCGGTGTCAGGAGTTTCCACCCCGGCGATCATCCGCAGCGTCGTTGACTTGCCGCAGCCCGAAGGGCCAAGCAGGCAGGTGACCTGCCCCGCCGCCACGGTCAGCGTCACGTCCTGCACCACCGTCGCGGTGCCGAACCGGCGGGTCAGTCCCTGAACCTCTAGCCGTTTCGCAGGGTTCTGCACATGCGCCCCAGAAAAACCGTCCGAGTAAAACCATCGGAATTTCGGAACGCCTAGCAGCGCAGCCTGCGACGCGCAAGGGCACGCCCCTTACAGCGTCGCGTTGGTCGCACCTCCGTCGAGCAGGATGTTCTGTCCCACGATGAACCCCGCATGCTGGCTGCACAGGAACGCGCAGGCCGCGCCGAACTCGGCCGCCGTGCCATACCGACGCGCCGGAATGGTGGCGGCCCGCTGGGCGCGCGCCTCGTCCATCGTCACGCCGGTCGCCTGCATCACGCCGGTGTCGAGCGAGATGGCGCGGTCGGTGTCGTGGATGCCGGGCAGCAGGTTGTTGATTGTCACGCCGAAGGGTGCCACCTGCCGCGCGGTGCCCGCGACATAGCCGGTCAGCCCGGTGCGCGCCGCGTTCGACAGGCCCAACTGCGGGATTGGTGCCTTGACCGACTGCGACGTGATGTTGACGACGCGGCCCCATTTGCGCTCGATCATACCCGGCAGCAGGGCCGTCATCAGCGCGATGGGGGTCAGCATGTTGGCCCCCAAAGCCTTGAGAAAGTCGGTCTCGGTCCAGTCGTGCCACATGCCGGGGGGCGGCCCGCCGGCGTTGGTCACCAGAATGTCCACGGCGCCGGCGGCCTCCATCACAAGGGCGCGGCCGTCCGGCGTGGTGATGTCGGCCGCAACGGCCGTCACCGCCACGCTATGGGCGCGCAGCGCGTCGGCCGTGGCGTGCAGCGCGTCGGCGCCGCGTGCGTTCAACACCAGATCGCAGCCGGCCATCGCCAGCGCCTCGGCGCAGCCACGCCCCAGGCCCTTGGAACTGGCGCACACCAGCGCCCGCTTGCCCTTGATCCCCAGATCCATCCCGTATCCTCCGTCCGTTTCGCGGCGAGGCTAGCAGGCCCCGGCGGACTGCGAAAGGGCGCGGCGACGCCCGTGCAACCGATCACGGGGCCGCCCCGCGCGACCGGTGCCCGGCGCGACGACCGGCATCTTGTGTCGCGCACCGGCCTGTGGTCAGACTTTGCCTGCCGGCCCCGTTTCAAGGTCGGACGCTGTCACGGGTCGCGAGGTCGCCATGCCACAGGATGCATCCCAAGGGGTGGACCATTTGCCCGACCACACCTGCCAGGTGTTCGAGGCCAATGCGATCTACGTCAGTTGGGGTGCCAACGCGGGCGATGCGCTGGAAGGCCCGGGGGCGGTCTGCCCCGGCGACATCTATGAACTGGAGCCCGATGCCGTCGCCCTGAGGCTGGCGGTGACGCGGCCCGTGGTCGGGGCGCAGACCGTGGCCGCCACCAGCGAGGTCGGTGCGGTCGGCGATGCGGTAGAGCTGGAGGCGCGCTATGCGCTGATGGGGTCGGACGGCAACAAGGTCGAACTGCTGGTGCTGCTGGCGGGGGGGGTGCGGCTGGCGCTGCCACTGTCGCCGATGGCGGTGCGCACCGGCTACACGCTGCTAGCCATCCACCCCGCCCCGCCCGACCTGAGCCTGTCGGACCTTTTGTGCGTGTCGTTCGTGGCGGGAACGCTGATCACGCTGGCCAACGGCGAACAGCGCCCGATCCAGGCGTTGCAGCCGGGCGACCGGGTGCTGACGCGCGATCATGGCGCGCAGCCGTTGCGCTGGGTCGGGCGGGCGACGCTGCGCGCGGTGGGGGCCTTTGCGCCGGTGGTGATCGCGGCCGGCACGCTGGGCAACTCCGGCGATCTGATCGTCAGCCAGCACCACCGGATGTTCCTTTACCAACGCCAGCGCAGCGCCGGTCTGCCGACGTCCGAACTGCTGGTGCAGGCGATGCATCTGGTCGATGGCGAGCGGATTTTCATCCGTGAGGGTGGCTTTGTCGATTTCTTCAGTCTGGTGTTCGACCACCACGAGATCATCTATGCCGAAGGTGTGCCCGCCGAAAGCCTGATGGTGACCGAGGCGATGCTGAACCGCCTGCCGCCCGATCTGGCCGACGAGGTGCGCATGCGGTTTCCGGGGCTGAGCCAGAACCAGCATTTCGGCACCGAGGCCGGGCGGCAGTTGCTGGACGAGATCGGGCGCGACCGCATCTTGACCAAAGGGATGGGTCCGCGCGGCGTGGCCCGCGGACCCAAGGGCACCTGATCCGGACTGGCGTCAGCTGCCGTAGAAGAACTCTTCGCGCACGATCTTGCCGTCCTTGACGTGATAGACCGCCACTTCGCGCATCTGGTTGCGCTGGCCTGTGGTCTTGTCGGTGGTGTCCATCCCGAAGATGACCCCAAAGCTCGAGTCGCCATGCAGGAACGGACCTTCGACGGTCACCTCGTGCACCTCCTGCGAGCCTTCCCACCAATCATGCTTGCCGTGGATTCCGGCGAGGCCATGCGTCTCGCGCCCCTGCCCCATGTCGACCGCCTCGACCGACACGGCATCGGGCGCATAAAGCGCATCGAGGTTCGCCCGGTTGCGGTTTTCACGGCAGCCGGCGACCAGTTCGTGCGCAATCTCGGAAAGTGTCATGACATCCTCCAATGTTCATTCAATGTTCTCAATCTAGCGCAGAATTGTAACCCTGCCAAGACAGCCTCGATGGTTGCGGGAGGCGGGCTTTGCCCCTATAGCCCTGCCCATGTCGAACCGCCCTGCCCTTCCCCCCGAAATCGCCCGCCGCCGGACCTTTGCGATCATCTCGCACCCCGACGCGGGCAAGACGACGCTGACCGAAAAGTTCCTTCTGTTCGGTGGCGCGATCCAGATGGCGGGTCAGGTGCGCGCCAAGGGCGAGGCGCGGCGGACCCGGTCGGATTTCATGAAGATCGAGGCGGACCGGGGCATTTCAGTGTCCGCCTCGGCCATGTCGTTCGACTTCGGCGCCTACCGGTTCAACCTGGTGGACACGCCCGGCCACAGCGATTTTTCAGAGGATACCTACCGCACGCTGACGGCGGTCGATGCCGCCGTGATGGTGATCGACGGGGCGAAAGGCGTGGAAAGCCAGACGCGAAAGCTGTTCGAGGTTTGCCGGTTGCGCGACCTGCCGATCCTGACCTTCTGCAACAAGATGGACCGCGAAAGCCGCGACACCTTCGACATCATCGACGAGATCCAGGAAAACCTTGCGATCGACGTGACGCCCGCGTCGTGGCCGATCGGGGTCGGGCGCGAGTTCGTGGGCGCCTACGACCTGCTGCATGACCGGCTGGAAATCATGGACCGCGCCGACCGCAACCGGGTCGCGGAATCGATCAAGATCAACGGGCTGGACGACCCTGCGCTGGCCGCACATGTGCCCGCGGACCTGCTGGCCAAGCTGCGCGACGAGCTGGAGATGGCGCGCGAGCTGTTGCCCGCCTTCGACCGAGCATCCGTACTGAACGGGTCAATGACGCCGATCTGGTTCGGCTCGGCGATCAACAGCTTTGGCGTGCGCGACCTGATGGCGGGGATCGCCGAATACGGCCCCGAACCGCAGGTGCAGACGGCGGCCGAGCGCAAGATCAGCCCCGAGGAAACGCCGGTCACGGGGTTCGTGTTCAAGGTGCAGGCCAACATGGACGCCAAACACCGCGACCGAGTGGCCTTCGTGCGGCTGGCCTCGGGGCATTTCGAGCGCGGCATGAAACTGACGCACGTGCGGTCGAAGAAACAGATGGCGGTGTCGAACCCGGTCATGTTCCTCGCCGCCGACCGCGAGCTGGCCGAAGAGGCATGGGCAGGCGACATCATCGGCATCCCGAACCACGGCCAACTTCGGATCGGCGACGCGCTGACCGAAGGCGAGGCGCTGCGATTCACCGGCATCCCCAGCTTCGCGCCCGAGCTGTTGCAGGGTGTCCGCGCGATGGATCCTATGAAGGCGAAGCATCTGGAAAAGGCGCTGACGCAGTTTGCCGAAGAAGGCGCGGCCAAGGTCTTCAAGCCGATGATCGGGTCGGGATACATCGTCGGCGTGGTGGGCGCGTTGCAGTTCGAAGTGCTGGCCAGCCGGATCGAGCAGGAATACTCGCTGCCCGTCCGGTTCGAGGGGTCGCACTTCACCAGCGCGCGCTGGGTGTCGGGACCGAAGGCCGAGGTGGACAAGTTCATCAACGTCAACAAAGGTCACATCGCGGTCGATACTGACGGCGACACGGTCTATCTGACGCGCCTGCGCTGGGATATCGACCGTATCGAGCGGGACTATCCCGAGATCACGCTGACCGCGACCAAGGCGATGATGGTCTAGTCGGCCGGCCGCCGCCCCGTGCAGGATGGGCAATATTGCTCATCCTGCACTGACGGAACGCCACAATCAGCGCCTCGCTGCCGGCTACTGCGCCGCCAGGAACGCACCGACTTCCAGCAGCAGCATCTCGTTGTCCGATGCCTTGTCCAGCGCGCGGCCCGAGGAATAGGGCAGATTGTTGTCGTTGCCGACGATGATGTGCGTGTCATCGACCCGCATCACGTCCTCGATCGTGAAGAACGGCATGGTGATCTTGCCCGTCATGCCGGGGTTCGCCGCCGTGGTCAGGCGCGCCACGCCATCGGGGTCGGCGATATTCATCAGGTCGATGTGGCCGATGCGGCGCACGAACCCTTCGGCGTCGATCGTTGCGGTGTCGACCAGCACCACGCGCTTGACCATCGCGGGCAGCGGAAAGCAGTCGGGGGCTGGATCTGCGGTACATTTCAGCGACGGGTCGCCTTCGCCGTTGTCCCGCTCGATCACCATGGCGCGGGTATCGTCGATGAAGTTGAAGTCGCCGATCGCGGTCGCCCCTTCGGCCAACTGGAACTTGAAGCTGGCCCCGGTCCAGGTTCCGGTCGCCGGATCGAACGCGTTGGCGCGCAGGTAGGTGCCTTCGGGCTGCCCGTCCGCGCCCAGAAGCGGCTTTTCGAACATCGGCCACAGCAGGTTCGTGCCCGGCTGCAAGGCCATGCCTTCATACCCGCCCGACCGCTGCACGGTCCAGTCCTTGCCCGCGACCGACACGCCCGACACCGTGGGGTGGTCCACCGACTTCACCATGGCATCGGCCACCATCGTGGGATAGACCTCCAGCACGCGACCGTCCGTCGTGGCGCGGATCAGGTAGGGGCCGAACTCTTCACCGATCCAGATCTCGCCGTTCAAGAACTGGATCGACTCGGGGTCGAAATCGCCGCCCGTCAGATAGCGCGCGTCGGTGCCTTCGTAGGCGATGCGGAACGGCACCTTGAAGTCCGGGTCGTGCAGGAAGATCGTGTCGTTGACCGCCAGCTTGCCAGTTTCGAAATCCGGCGTGATCTTGTGAAAGAACAGCATCGCGTCGGGCGAGTTCGCCTTGGAACCGAACCCGTTGTCGGTCAGAACGTAGATCGCGCCATCCTCGGCCTTGTTCATCGCATAGCCCGACAGACCCTGCAGCGGCTGGCCGATGAAGGGCAGCATCACCCCGGTCGGCCGCTTGCCGTGCAGTGCGCCGGTATCGCCCATCACAGTCATCGGCTGGGTCAGCCGGCCGCCGGTGGTGAACTTTCCCGACACCCACGCATCGCGCGGCGCATCGGCGGGCGGGGTGACCAGCGACAGGGCGGGCAGGAAGGCATGGCCTTTCAGCGTTGCGGGAAAGCTGGCTTCCTGCGCGGCCACGGGGGCTGCCACGGCAAGGCAAAGAACAAGGGCGGGTGTCCGCATGGGCTGTCTCCTCTGGGGTATCGTTCGCCTTGGGCGACGATGCGGGAGGATCGCGACGGATTTCTAAACTTTGCGTGATACCTCGCGCAAGATTTGGTGACGGGTGCGTGTTCGGATGCGCCGTGATTGACCTTTCCTGAGATTTCCGCTAACGCCCTGACAGGCCGGTTTCGGTTCAGACGCCGGGACGCCCGGACCAATGCAGCGTCCCTCCCTTCATGCGGACCGATTCCGCATTCATCAGGACGCTCATGACCAAATTTTCCGATCTCGCGCTGGACCCCCGCGTGTTGCAAGCCGTCGAGGAAGCCGGCTACGAAACCCCCACCCCGATCCAGGAACAGGCCATTCCCCCGGCGCTGGAAGGCCGCGACGTGCTGGGCATCGCCCAGACCGGCACCGGCAAGACCGCGAGCTTCGTGCTGCCGATGGTGACGCTGCTGGGTCAGGGCCGGGCCCGCGCGCGGATGCCGCGGTCGCTGGTGCTGGCGCCGACGCGCGAGTTGGCCGCTCAGGTGGCCGAGAACTTCGACACCTATGCCAAGCACACCAAGCTGACCAAGGCGCTGCTGATCGGCGGCGTTTCGTTCGGCGAGCAGGACAAGCTGATCGACCGGGGCGTAGACGTGCTGATCGCGACGCCGGGCCGGCTGCTCGATCATTTCGAGCGCGGCAAGCTGATGCTGAACGGCGTGCAGATCATGGTGGTCGACGAGGCCGACCGGATGCTGGACATGGGGTTCATCCCGGATATCGAGCGGATCTTCCAGTTGACCCCCAAGACCCGGCAGACGCTGTTCTTCAGCGCCACGATGGCGCCCGAGATCGAGCGGATCACCAACACGTTCCTCAAGACCCCCGCCAAGATCGAAGTGGCGCGGCAGGCGACTGCCAGCCTGACAATCGAACAGAAGCTGATCCAGTTCACTCCGACCCGCAAGGACCGGTCGTTTACGGAAAAGCGCGCCGTGCTGCGGGCACTGATTACGGCCGAAGGGGAGTCCTGCACCAACGCCATCGTGTTCTGCAACCGCAAGATGGATGTGGACGTGGTGTCGAAATCGCTGAAGGCGCATGGCTTCAACGCCTCTCCGATCCACGGCGATCTGGACCAGTCGGTGCGGACCAAGACGCTGGACGGGTTCCGCGACGGCTCGGTCCATCTGCTTATCGCGTCGGACGTGGCGGCGCGGGGTCTGGACATTCCAGCGGTCAGCCATGTGTTCAACTTCGACGTGCCGAGCCACCCCGAGGATTACGTGCATCGGATCGGCCGCACGGGTCGCGCAGGGCGGCTGGGAAAAGCCTATACCATCGCTACGCCGAACGATGACAAGTATCTGGGCGCGATCGAAAATCTGGTGAAGATGCCGATCCCGCGCGGTGGATTGCCCGAAGGGTTTGCTCTGGAAGACGCGGCGGATTCGCCGTCGGACGCACCTCGTGGGGAGCGCGGCGGCAGCAGCCGGTCGGGGAGCAGCCGCAGCCGGGGCGGATCGTCGTCGGCGCCGCGCGAGCGTGACAATCGCCCCGCGCGCGAGGAAAAGCCGGCCGTCGTGGCGGACGTGGCCGAAGTGCGCGCCGAGCCGCGCGCCGAACCCCGGTCCGATGCCCGCCCGTCGCGCAACGAGCCGTGGCGCGACGACCGCCGCGATACCGCGCGCGAGGGTGGCCGCGATGCTGGCAGAGAATCGAGCCGCGAGACGGGACGCGAGACGGGCCGTGATGGCGGGCGCGACTACGGCCGCGACCGGCGCGAGCCGTCGCGCGACCGTCGCGACACGGTCGTCGGCATGGGCGACCATGTGCCGGATTTCATCCTGCGCAGCTTCAAAATCGCGACCGTCACCGCAGACGAGCCCGAAGACGCGCCGGCAACTGGCACCAAAGGCTGAGGCTTTCGCAGCGTGAAATGCAAAAAGCCCCGCTTCCGCGGGGCTTTTTCTATGCACGGGGTGGAGAGGTCTCCTTTTATTCGGCCATCAACCGGCTGACCACCACTGTAACTTCGGGCTTCTTGCCGATCTCCTCGACCGTCACCTGCCGCACGATGCGGCGCAGCGCCTCGTCCAGCTTGTCGTCGTCGCCCAGCAGCTTTTTGTTCGCGGCTTCCAGAAACTCGGTCAGGTCGGCTTCCAGCGTCTCGGACAGCGACCGGTTGCCGCGACCGGTGACGGGAAGGCCCATCACCTCGACCCAGGCCTCGCCCAAGGGCGCGTCGGCTTCGTCCAGGATCACCGTCACCATCACGTGCCCGTTCAACGCCATGCGGATGCGGTCGCGGATCACGCCGTCCATTGCCCCGACCAGAGCGGTACCATCGAGATAAGTGCGCCCGGCCTCTATCCGCTCGACCACCTGCGGCACGTCGCCGGTCAGGTCGATCATCGTGCCGTTGGTCACGATGGCCGAGGCGATGCCAGCCTCATGCGCGATCCGGGTGTGTTCGCGCAAATGCCGGTGCTCGCCATGCATCGGGATCACCATGTCGGGCAACAGCAGGCGGTGGACGTGTTCCAGATCGGGGCGGTTGGCGTGGCCCGAGACGTGGTACTTGCCGCCCGAATCGTCCACCACATCGACGCCCATCGCCGAAAACGCGTTCCAGATCTTGCCGACTTCGCGTTCGTTGCCCGGGATGGTCTTGGACGAAAACAGGAAGGTGTCGCCCTCTTTCATCTCGAGCCCCAGATACTTGCCGCGGCTGAGCTGCGCCGACGCCGCGCGCCGTTCGCCCTGCGATCCGGTGACGATCAGCATCAGGTTGCGGCGCGGCACCTCGGACGCCATTTCGGGCGGGATCGTCGGCGGAAAGTCGGTCAGCACGCCTGACTCCTGCGCGGCCGTGACCATCTTCTTCATCGCGCGCCCAAGCAGGCACACGGTGCGGTCGGCGGCGCGGCCCGCCTCGGCCAAGGTCTTCAGACGCGCGACATTGGACGCGAAGGTGGTCGCGACCACCATTCCCCCTGCCCCGCGGATCATTTCGGCCAGCGGGTCCTTCAGTGTGCTTTCCGAACGCCCGGCGTGCAGCGAAAACACGTTCGTGCTGTCGCACATCAGCGCCTTGACCGGGGTTTCGGCGGCGATCGCCGAAAAGCGCTCATCGCTCCAGCCTTCGCCGACGATCGGGTTGGCGTCCAGCTTGAAATCGCCCGAATGCACGATCCGACCCGCCGGCGTGTCGATGACCAGCGCTGCGGATTCCGGGATCGAATGGCTGACCGGCACGAACTGCACGCGGAACGGGCCCGCCTCGACCGTTTCGGGGCGCGAGGCGACGATCTGGATCGTATTGGGCGACAGACCCGCCTCTTCGAACTTCAGCCGGCCGATGGTGGCGGTGAACTTGCGCGCATAGACCGGCTTTTTCAGACGCGGCCACAGGTGGGCCAGCGCGCCGATGTGGTCTTCGTGCGCGTGGGTGATGAAGATAGCCTCGAGCCGGTCGGCGCGGTCCACCAGCCACTTGATGTCCGGCAGGATTAGATCGACCCCCGGAGAGCTGTCCATGTCAGGGAACGACACCCCGAGATCGACGAGGATCAGGCGTTCGCGACCCTTGGGGCCATAGCCGTAAACGTAAGCGTTCATGCCGATCTCCCCGGCGCCGCCGAGCGGGAGATAGATGAGGCGGTCTGCACTCATTGTGCGGTTTCCTTGTTGTAACGGTTGATCAGCACCAGGCCATGCATGGTCAGGTCATCCTCAACGGACGTGAATAGGTCAAATCCCTGATGAAACAGGGTGGCGAGCCCGCCAGTGGCAATGACTTTCATCGGGGCGTCCCGTTCAGACCGGATCTGACGGGTTATGCCTTCGACAAGGCCGATATAGCCCCAATACACACCCGACTGCATGCAGGCCACCGTATTCGTGCCGATGGCGCGCGCGGGCTTGGTGATGTCGACATGCGGCAGGGCGGCGGCGGCCATGTGCAGCGCCTCGAGGCTGAGGTTGACGCCGGGGGCGATCACACCGCCGACATAGGCCCCGTCGTGATCGACCACGTCGAAGGTGGTGGCGGTGCCGAAATCGACGATGATCAGGTTGCCGCCGTGCCGGTCGAACCCGGCCACGGTGTTGACCAGCCGGTCGGGGCCGACGGTGGTTCCGGCGTCGACGCGGGGGGCCGTGGGCAGGCGGCATTCCGGCTTGCCCACCACCAGCGGGCGGCAATCGTAGTAGCGGTTGCAGAGCACGCGCAGGTTGAACACCACGCGCGGAACGGTGGAGGAAATGATCGCCTCGGTGATCAGGGCTTCGGTTTTCGTGAGGGACAGCAGGGTGGAGAGCCAGACGAAGTATTCGTCCGCCGTGCGCTTGTGGTCGGTGGCGATGCGCCAGGTCGCGAGAAAACGCGTCCCGTTCCAGATCGAGAAGACGGTGTTGGTATTGCCGCAGTCGATGGCGAGGAGCATGGCGGGTTCCGGTTTTGCGGATGGGCCGGGGGGTTTCACACCCCCCGGACCCCCCGTGGGATATTTATGAACAGATGATGGGGTCAGAAGAAGATCTCGGCGGCGGGGATGGCGCGGGGGCCATCGGCAGTTTGCAGGATCAAAGCGCCGGTGTTGTCGATGGTCTTGAAGGTGCCGTGGTGAGTGTGGTGCGCGGTGCGAGCGCGGATCGGCTGGCCGAGGTGGCTGGCATGGGCCAGCCAGTCGGCGCGGGTCCGGAGGAAGTCTGCGCTGAGGGCGACGGCGCGGGCGGCGAAGGCCGGGGCGAGGTGGTCGAGCAGGGTTTCGGGGGCGATGCGCAGGCCGGTTTCCTGCAGCAAGGTCACGGGGGACACGGCATCGGGGTCGAGCAGCGCCGGGTCCGGGGCCGCGATCAGGTTGACGCCGAAGCCGATGGCGAGATGGCTGAGCGCCGCGCCTTGGCTCGCGCTTTCGAGCAGGATGCCCGCGAGCTTGCCGCCGTTGAGCAACACGTCGTTCGGCCATTTCAGGGTGAAGGCGGCGGGCAGACCGGTCAGCGCGACCAGCGCGTCACGCAAGGCGAGGGAGGCTGCGAAGCTGTAGAGGGCGGCCTGCGCGGGGGGGGCCGCAGGGTGGAAGATCAGGGTGGCGTGAAAGTTGCCGGGCGGACTGGACCAGGCACGCGCCCGGCGGCCGCGGCCTGCCGTCTGCACGCCCGCAAGGATCCACGCCGGGCCGGTCAGGGTCGGTGCCAGCCGGAACGCTTCGGCGTTCGTGCTGTCGACGGACGCCAGCACGTGGCGCGCGGTGCCCGGAGGCCAGGTCGGCTTAGCGGACAAGCGCTTCGGCCGCCAGGGCCGCGGCCGGTTCGATGCCAAAGAGGTTGATGACGCCCAGCAGCATCGCCGCCGCGACCGCCACCAGCGCCAGCCACTGGGCCGGGGCCATGCGGCTGTCGAGCCGCTCGACGTCTGATCCGAAATACATGTAGAAGACGATGCGCAAGTAGTAGAACGCCCCGATCACCGACGCGACCGCCCCCGCCAGTGCCAGCCACGCCATGTTCGCATCCACCGCCGCGCGCAGGACGTAGAACTTGCCGAAGAAGCCCAGCATCGGCGGCACCCCGGCAAGCGAGAACAAGAGCACCAGCATCGCCAGCGCTTTCATCGGGTCGGTCTTGGAATACTGGTTCAGGCTCATGATGTCGGTCACCGGCTTGCCGTCCCGCTCCATCGACAGGATGAAGGCGAAGGTGCCGACGTTCATCGTGACGTAGATCGCCATGTAGATCAGCATGGCCTGCACGCCTTCCGCGGTTCCTGCCGACAGGCCGACCAGCGCGAACCCCATGTGGGGCGATCGAGGAATAGGCCATCAGCCGCTTGATGTCGCGCTGCCCGATGGCGGCGACGGCACCCCAGAACATCGACACCACCGCGAGGGCGGCGAGCACCTGGCTCCAGTCGGCCGGGACGCCACCGAAGGCATCGAACGCGAGGCGCGCGATCAGCGCCATCGCCGCGACCTTGGGCGCGGTGGCGAAAAAGGCGGTGACCGGGGTCGGGGCGCCTTCATAGACGTCCGGCGTCCACATGTGGAACGGGGCCGCCGAAATCTTGAAGGCAAGTCCGGCAAGCATGAACACGAGTCCGAACAGAAGCCCCAGCGGCACGCCGTCGTTCAGCGTAGACAGGATGCCCGAGAACAGCGTGGTGCCGGCATAGCCGTAGGTCAGCGACGCGCCATAGAGCAGCAGACCCGACGACAGCGCACCGAGGACGAAGTATTTCAGCCCGGCCTCGGTCGATTTGGCGGAATCGCGGCGGATGGCGGCTACGACGTAAAGCGCGAGGCTTTGCAGCTCCAACCCCATGTAAAGCGCCATCAAATCACCCGCCGACACCATCATCATCATGCCGACCACCGACAGGGCGATCAGCACCGGATACTCGAACCGCGCCAGTCCCCGCCGCGCCATGTAGTCCTGGCTGATCAACAGGACGGCGGCGGCCGACAGCAGGATCGTGACCTTGGAAAACCGCGCAAAGCTGTCGTCGGTGAACATGCCGCCGAATGCGGTGCGATCCCCGGCATTGCCGAACCCGATCCACAGGGCCAGCGCCACGAACACGCCCGCCGTGCCCCAGGTCAGCGTGCTCGTGGTGCCGTCCTTCGCGGTGTAGACGCCGAACAGCAGCGCGCCCATCGCGTAGACCGCGAGGATGACTTCGGGCAGGACGGTGGCGAAATCGGCAGACAGCATGGGATCGTCCTTATTCGTGCAGGGCAGCGATGCCGGAGGTCAGCGGCACGGCCTCGCGGTAGTCGGTGATCAGGGCGGCGACGGACGGCCCGATGATGTCGGTGACCGCCGCAGGATAGACGCCGAGGAACAGGGTCATCACCACCAGCGGCGCAAAGATCACCCGCTCGCGGCGGTCCATGTCGGTGATCGAGGCGAGCGCCTCTTTGACCAGCGAGCCCAGTGCCACGCGGCGATAGAGCCACAGCGCATAGGCCGCCGACAGGATCACCCCCGAGGTGGCGACAACCGCGACCCAGGTGTTGACCTGGAAGATGCCCATCAGGGTCAGGAATTCACCCACGAAGCCCGAGGTGCCGGGCAAACCCACGTTGGCCATGGTGAAGAACAGGAACACCAGCGCATAGGCGGGCATCCGGTTTACCAGCCCGCCATAGGCGTCGATCTCGCGCGTGTGCATCCGGTCGTAGATCACGCCGACGCACAGGAACAGCGCCCCCGAGATGAAGCCGTGGCTGATCATCTGAAAGATCGCGCCGTCGATGCCCTGCTGGTTGGCGGTGAAGATGCCCATCGTAACGTAACCCATGTGCGCGACGGACGAATAGGCGATCAGCTTCTTCATGTCGGATTGCGCCAGTGCGACGAGGCTGGTGTAGACGATGGCGATGGCCGACATCCAGAACACCAGCGGCGCCAGCAGGTCGGAGGCGACCGGGAACATCGGCAGGCTGAAGCGCAGGAAGCCGTAGCCGCCCATCTTCAGCAGGATTGCTGCCAGCACCACCGACCCTGCTGTGGGGGCCTGCACGTGCGCGTCGGGCAGCCAGGTGTGAACCGGCCACATCGGCATCTTGACCGCAAAGCTGGCAAAGAACGCGAGCCACAGCAGCGTCTGCATCCCGCCGGTGATGGTGAAGCCCGCGATGCGCAGCGGCTCGGACGGGAAGTCGGTGCCCAGAAGGCTGACCTCGCAGCCGCCAATGCACGTCGTACCCGCAGTCTGATACATCGCCATCATCGCGACCAGCATCAAAACCGACCCGAGGAAGGTATAAAGGAAGAACTTGAACGAGGCGTAGATCCGGTCCTTGCCGCCCCAGATGCCGATGATCAGGAACATCGGGATCAAGCCCGCCTCGAAGAACAGGTAGAACAGCACGAGGTCCAACGCACAGAACACGCCAAGCATCAGCGTTTCCAGCAGCAGGAAGGCGATCATGTAGTCCTTGACGCGGGTCTCCACGCTCCAGCAGGCCAGGATGGTGATCGGCATCAGGAACGTGGTCAGCATCACGAACAGGATCGAGATCCCGTCGACGCCCATCCGGTATTTCAGGCCGACGATCCAGTCGGCCTCCTCGACGAACTGGAAACCGGGATTGGCGGGGTCGAACCCGGCCAACAGCCCCAGCGAGATCAGGAACGACGCGCCGGTGGCAGTCAGCGCCACCCATTTGGCGTTGCGCTGTGCCGCAGGGTCGTCGCCACGCGCGAACAGCGCAAGGATCAGCGCCGCGATGGCGGGAAGAAAGGTGATCAGCGACAGCAGGTTGTCCATCTTACTGCGCCCCCCCGAACAGTGTCATCATGGTGATCAGCGCCGCAATCCCGAGGAACATCGCAAAGGCGTAGTGGAACAGATACCCCGACTGCGCGCGCCCGGCGAGGCGGGTGAAGAACGGGATGATGCCAAGAGCCAGCCCGTTGATCCCGCCGTCGATGATGTCGCCATCGCCGCGCTTCCACAGGGTGCGGCCCATCCACTGCGCAGGGCCGACGATCAGGAAGGCGTAGATCTCGTCGAAGTACCACTTGTTCAGCAGGAACAGGTACAGCGGCCGCTGCTGTTCGGCCAGCTTGCCAGGCAAATCGGGGCGGCGGATGTAGAACAGCCAGGCCAGCGCGAGGCCGAGGATCATCGCGACGAAGGGCGAGACCTTGACCCAGGTCGGCACATCGTGCGCCTGATGGATCATGGTGTTCTGGGGGCCGAGGAAGATGCCGCCCTTCGGCGCCGCGCCATGCGTGGCTGTTCCGTGCGCATCCGCGGCGACCGCGGTGTCAGGACCGGCTTCGGCGACGGGTGCGGGCGGGGCGTCCGGGGTGGCTTCGGTCGCAACCGTTTCGCCGCCAGCGAGTGCTGCCGTCGATCCCGAACCTTCGGCCGGAACCGCTTCGGTCGCGCCATCTTCGGCAGGACCGGCCTCTGCTTGGTCAGCGCCTGCCGCGTCGTGATGCACGGCCGCCTCCATCCCGAACCAGTCGCGCACCTTGTCTTCATAGCCAAAGAACACGTTGTACCAGATCATCCCCGAAAACACTGCCCCCAGCGCCAGCGCGCCCAAGGGCACCAGCATGGTCATCGGGCTTTCGTGGGCGTGGTCATGCGTGTGATGATCGCCGCGCGGCGTGCCCCAGAACGTCATGAACATCAGGCGCCACGAGTAGAAGCTGGTCATCAGCGCCGCAACCACCAGCAGCCAGAACGCGCCCTGGCTTCCGACATAGGCGCTCTCGATCACCGCATCCTTCGACAGGAAGCCGGCAAAGCCGATGTGGGTCAACGGGATGCCCACCCCGGTGATCGCCAGTGTGCCGATCAGCATCGCATAGAAGGTCAGCGGGATCTTCTTGCGCAACCCGCCGTAGTTCCGCAGATCCTGTTCGTGGTGCATCGCGTGGATGACAGAACCCGCGCCCAGAAACAGCATCGCCTTGAAGAACGCGTGGGTAAACAGGTGGAACATCGCCACCGAATAGACCCCGCATCCGGCGGCCACGAACATGTATCCAAGCTGCGAACAAGTCGAATAGGCGATCACCCGTTTGATGTCGTTCTGCACGAGGCCGACGGTCGCGGCAAAGAACGCCGTCGTCGCCCCGACCACCACGATCATCGTCTTGGCATCGGGGGCATATTCATAGACCGGCGACATTCGGCACACCAAAAACACCCCGGCGGTCACCATCGTCGCGGCATGGATCAGCGCCGACACCGGCGTCGGCCCTTCCATCGCGTCGGGCAACCACGTGTGCAGGAACAGCTGTGCCGATTTGCCCATCGCCCCGATGAACAGCAGCACGCCGATCAGGTTTGCAGCGTTCAGGTTCATTCCCAGAAAGCCGATTACAGTCGTGGCCAGCGCCGGCGCCGCGGCAAACACATCGTCGAAGTTGATGCTGTCGGTCAGAAAGAACAGCCCGAAGATGCCCAACGCAAAGCCGAAATCCCCGACCCGGTTCACGACGAACGCCTTGATAGCGGCGGCGTTGGCGCTGGGTTTTTTGTAGTAAAAGCCGATCAGCAGATATGAGGCGACGCCTACACCTTCCCAGCCGAAGAACATCTGCACCAGATTGTCCGAGGTGACCAGGGTCAGCATGGTGAAGGTGAAGAACGAGAGGTAGGCAAAGAACCGGGCGCGGTAGGGCTCGCTGTCGCTCCAGTTCTCGTCATGCGCCATGTAGCCGAACGAATAGAGGTGCACGAGCGCCGATACGGTGTTGATCACCACTAGCATGATCGCCGTCAACCGGTCGAGCCGGATGCCCCATTCAGTGGACAGGCTGCCGCTTTCGATCCAGCGCAGGATGGTGATGTGCCCGGTTTCCGGGATCGGCCCCAGGAAGATGATCCACGACAGGAACGCCGCGAGGAAAACCAGCCCTGTGGCGATGATCTGCCCGGCTCGCTCTCCGATCAGCGTCCAGAAGAACCCACAGATGATCGCACCCAGCAGGGGTGCGAAGAGGATGATGGTTGCCATAGTCTCAGCCCTTCATCACGTTGACGTCTTCGACGTCGATGGTCCCGCGGGTGCGGAAGAACACGACCAGAATCGCAAGGCCGATCGCCGCCTCGGCAGCGGCGACGGTCAGAACAAACATCGTGAACACCTGCCCGACCAGATCACCCGAGAATGACGAGAACGCGACAAGGTTGATGTTGACGGCGAGCAGCATCAACTCGATCGACATCAGGATGACGATTACGTTCTTGCGGTTCAGGAAGATCCCGAAGATCCCGATGACGAACAGCGCCGCCGCCACGCCGAGGTAATGTTCCAGTCCCACCATTCTCGTTCCCTCACGGCTCTGCGGCCTTTGTTCTTTCGGCACGGCGCGGTGAACCCCGCCCTACCCGTGTTTCCGTAGGGCGGGGTTCACCCCGCCGTGGTCACAACCCCTGCCCCGGCTTGACGTCAATCAGCTCCATCGCCTTGGCCGGGTCGCGGTACATCTGCTGCAGGATGTCCTGCCGCTTGACCCCGGTCCGGTGCCGCAGCGTCAGCACGATGGCCCCGATCATCGCGACCAGCAGGATCAGACCCGCCGCCTGGAAGAGGTAGATGTACTTGTCATAGATCAGCAGGCCGATCGCGCGCGTATTCTCGACCTCGGCCGCCGCGGGGGTGATCGCCGCGCGCAAACCGAGCGCGCCGTCCGCCTCGACCCAGGCCCCGATGCCCAGACCGATCTGCAGCAGCACGATCACCCCGACCAAGAGGCCGAGCGGCATGTACCGCGCCATTTCGCCTTTCAGTTCGGCAAAGTCGATGTCGAGCATCATCACCACGAACAGGAACAGCACGGCCACCGCGCCGACGTAGACGATGATCAAGAGCATCGCCACGAATTCCGCCCCCAGCAGCACGAAAAGCCCTGCCGACGACAGGAAGGCGAGGATCAACCACAGCACCGAGTGCACCGGATTGCGGCTGACGGTCATCATTAGCCCGGCGGAGACGGTGACGGTGGCAAAGCAGTAAAACGCGACTTCCGCGACGGTCATGCCTTGGTCTCCTCTTCGGCAAACACGGCCTGCGCAATCTCGAGCGCCTTCTGCATGGCGGGCAGACCGCCGAACATCGACATCTGCCAGATCACCTCGGCCACTTCCCGCTTGGTCGCGCCGGCGGCCAGCGCATTGCGCACGGTCAGCTTGATCTGCGGCTCGGCCTGCGCGCCCAGCACGGTCAGCGCGGCGATGGTCACCAGCAGGCGCGTCTTGGCGTCCAGGCCTTCGCGGTTGAAGGTCCTGCCGAACCACAATTCCAGCATTTCCTTCGACATGGTCGGAAAAAGCTTTTCAAACCCGTTCACCGGCATGTTTTCCAGCGCAGGCTGAAAGGCGCGGGCCATTTCCTGACCTTGATCCATCATCTGCTGAAAGAGTTTGGCGAAGGCGTCGGTCATCGGTAGGGCGCATCCAGCTCGAGGTTGCGCGCAATCTCGGCTTCCCAGCGGGCGCCGTTGTCGAGAAGCTTGTCCTTGTTGTAGAACAATTCCTCGCGGGTTTCCGTGCTGAACTCGAAATTCGGGCCTTCCACGATGGCATCCACCGGGCAGGCCTCCTGACAGAAACCGCAGTAGATGCATTTGGTCATGTCGATGTCGTAGCGGGTGGTGCGGCGGCTGCCGTCTTCGCGCGGTTCGGCGTCGATGGTAATGGCCTGCGCGGGGCAGACCGCTTCGCACAGCTTGCATGCGATACAGCGTTCCTCGCCGTTGGGGTAGCGGCGCAAGGCGTGCTCGCCACGGAAGCGGGGCGACAGGGGGCCCTTCTCGTGCGGATAGTTCAGCGTGGCCTTGGGGGCGAAGAAGTATTTCATCCCCAACCCAAAGCCCTTGATGAAGTCGAACATCAGGAAGTACTTGGTGGCGCGGGTCCAGTCGATGTTGGTCATGGTTTGATCCCCAGTTTGATTTCGACGGTTTCCACACGCTTGTCGATTTGACCGATCACATTGCTCAGACCGAAGATCATCATCGTGTGGCCATGCAATTCGGTTTTGACCTCGTCAAACTTGCCCGCCATCTTTCCTTCCAGTTCGTCGAACCGCTTGTCCATGCGCCGCAAGTCCTCGCGGATCAGGCGAAGCTGTTCCAACACGACATTGTCCACGTTCTCTGGCATCACGCCCCCACCGCCCAACGGGCCCAGAAGCCTCCGAACACCTCGAACTTCGCAAGGAACGCAACGATCACCACCCAGGCAAGGCTCATCGGCAGGAACACCTTCCAGCCGATCCGCATGAGCTGGTCGTAGCGATAGCGCGGCACGATGGCCTTCACCATCGCGAACATGAAGAAGAACACCGCCATCTTGGCCACCATCCACAGCGCGCCGTCCGGCAGGCCGGGAATGGGCGACAGCCAGCCACCGAAGAACAACAGGCTGATCAGCGCGCACATCAGGAAGATCGCGATATATTCGCCGGCCATGAACAACAGATACGGCGTCGAGGAATATTCAACCATGAACCCCGCCACCAGTTCAGACTCCGCTTCCGGCAGATCGAACGGCGGCCGGTTCGTCTCCGCCAGCGCCGAGATGAAGAACACCACGAACATCGGGAACAGCGGCAGCCAGAACCAGTTCAGGAACGACAGCTTGGCGATCACCTGACCGGCCCCCGTGTCCATCCCGGCCTTGCCCGCAAGCCACGTCGCGATGCCCGCATCCTGCGCCTTCACGATCGCCGTCATGTTGAGCGAGCCCACACACAGCAGCACCGTAATGATCACGAACCCGATCGAGACCTCGTAGGACACCATCTGCGCCGCCGACCGCAGCGCGCCCATGAA
>JANNNU010000109.1:0-1516 GCA_031398695.1 Paracoccaceae bacterium
AGAAGTTGTCGAGATAGACCGCCAGCACCAGCACGCAGCCGACGACGATCTGCTGCACGGCAGTGTCAAAGCCGATCAGCACCATGCCGGTCTGCAGGCTTTGAAACACCAGCGCCCCCATGATCGCGCCATAGATCGTGCCGATCCCCCCGGCGAGCGAGGTGCCCCCGATTACGGCGGCGGCAATCACATACAACTCGTCGAACACTCCCAGTGCGTTGGTGGCCGAGTTCAGGCGGGCCGAGGCGACTGCGCCCGACAACCCGGCCAGCATCCCCATCAGCGCAAAGATCTTCAGCGTCATCCACTTGGTGTTGATGCCCGCCAGCGTGGCCGCTTCGGGATTGCCGCCGATCGCAAAGACGTAGCGGCCGAACCGGGTGCGGGTCATCAGGATGGTCATCAGGATGCCGACGGTGATCAGGATCAGCACCGGAATGGCGAAGCCATGGCTGATGAACACGCCTTCGGGCACCGGTTGGCCCAGCCGTTCGTAATACTGCTTGAGGATGCCGGCAGGCCAGGGATACGAATTGACCAGCAGAACCGCGCCGATGATCGCGCCACAGCCGAGGGCGGCCAGAAATGCCTCGGCCCACATCGGGCGCAGCGGAAATTCATGTTTGCGGCGCTGGCCCCGACCGGCCTGCAGCATCCACAGCACGCCAAGGCAGCCGAGGATGCCTACGATCCAGCTTCCGGTCGCCCCGACCGCACCGTAAGGCCCGCCGCCCAGCAGGGCAAAGGTCGTATCGACAGGCGAAATGGTCTTGCCGCCCGCCGCCAGAAACGCCGAGCCGCGCCAGATCAGCAGCCCGCCCAGCGTGACGATGAACGACGGAATGCCGCGATACGCGATCAGCCAGCCATGCAGCGTGCCGATCATCGTGCCCAGCGTCATGCCGACGATCACCGTGATGATCCAGATCGCCGGATGGCCAAGGCCCAGATATTGCGGCAGCACATTGACTTGCAGCAGCCCCATGACCATCGCCGTCACGCCCAGGATCGCCCCGACCGACAGATCGATGTTGCGCGTGACGATCACCAGCACCATGCCGCAGGCCATGATCCCGATCGACGAAGTCTGCACCGACAGGTTCCACAGGTTGCGCGGGGTCAGGAACGCGCCGAACCCGTTGAAGATGGCGCCATACAGGTGAAATCCGACCCAGATCAGCAGCAACGCCCCCGCCATGCCCAGAAGCCGGGTATCAATCTCGGTCGCGCGCAGAAAGCGCGCCAGGGGACCAAGATTCTGGTCGGCAGACGGGGTTCTGGCAGAAATAGGGGGGGGAATTGTTGTCATATCCGCGTCCAACGCTCTGGGTTCGGGAAAGGAACGCGCGGGCGTTGCGGGGCGGATGGCCCCTTGGCAATGCGACTCCGTGCGTCGGAATTAAAGGTGTCTGGTGGCACCCCATGCGGGGTGGGACCAGACCGGATGATAGGATCACAAGCAGCCGACGACGCCACCCGCGGCGCCGTCGCCAGCCTGCTCATTGGTGTTGTGGGC
>JANNNU010000130.1:0-17574 GCA_031398695.1 Paracoccaceae bacterium
CCTACCGGCCATCACCTTGCCCCGCCGTTGCCGTCACCCTTGCTCAAGAGCGTTTCCTCGCGTTCGATCGACCAGTCGATCAGCTTGCGCCACAGTTTTTCCAGCTTGTCCGGCGGCAATCCATGGGCCACGGCATGGCCCCGCACCCTTGCCACCACCTCTTCGACCCGTTCGTCGATCCGCGCGGGCAATCCGACGCCCGCCTTGATCACCGCGGCCCGGTCGATATAGCCGACCCGCTCGGCCAACAGCGCCACCAGCACGGCGTCGACCCGGTCGATCTCGGCCCTGATGTCCGCCATCGTCACACAGTCCGCCGCTGTTCTGGTCATCACCTGGCCTCATCTTGGTGGCGCCCTGATAACTCAGCGCGCCACCAAGAACAACTTAAGGTCAGAACAGCCCCTCGACATTGCCTTCCGCGTTCAGCCGGATCACTTCGGCCGACGGCACCTTGGGCAGGCCCGGCATCGTCATGATCTCGCCGCAGATCACGACGACAAAACCAGCCCCCGCCGAAAGCCGCACTTCACGCACCGGCACCGAATGTCCGGTCGGGGCGCCGCGCACCAAGGGGTCGGTGGTAAAGGAATACTGCGTCTTGGCGATGCAGATCGGCAGATGACCATAGCCCGCCGCCTCCCACGCCTTCAACTGATCGCGGATCGCCTTGTCGGCCTCGACCCCGTCGGCGCGGTAGATGCCCTTGGCGATGGCTTCGATCTTGGCGAACAGGCTCATCTCGTCGGGGTAAAGCGGCTTGAACTGCGACGGCCCATCGGCAAGCGCCACCACTTTGTGCGCCAACGCCTCGATCCCTTCGGACCCCAGCGCCCAATGCTTGCACAAGATCGCCTCGGCCCCCTGTTCGGCGACATAGGCCTTGACGGCGGCCACCTCTGCATCGGTGTCGCTGAAGAAATGGTTTATCGCCACGACGACCGGCACGCCATAGCTTTTGACGTTGGCGATATGGCGGCCAAGGTTCGGGCACCCGGCCTGAACGGCGGCCACATTCTCGGTCCCCAGATCGGCCTTCGCCACCCCGCCGTTCATCTTCATTGCCCGCACCGTGGCCACGATCACTGCCGCCGAAGGCTTCAGCCCCGCCTTGCGGCACTTGATGTCAAAGAACTTCTCGGCCCCCAGATCCGCCCCGAACCCGGCTTCGGTCACTACATACTCGCCCAGCTTCAACGCCGTTTTGGTGGCGATCACAGAATTGCAGCCATGCGCGATGTTGGCGAACGGCCCACCGTGGACGAAGGCAGGGTTGTTCTCGAGCGTCTGCACCAGATTGGGCTGCATTGCGTCTTTCAAAAGCACGGTCATCGCGCCATCGGCCTTCAGGTCGCGCGCATAGACCGGCTTTTTCTCGCGCGTGTAGGCCACCACGATATCGCCCAGCCGCTTTTGCAGATCGGCCAGATCGTTGGACAGGCACAGGATCGCCATTACCTCGGACGCCACGGTGATGTCGAACCCGGTCTGGCGCGGATAGCCGTTGGCCACCCCGCCCAGGTTCACCACCACATCGCGCAACGCACGGTCGTTCATGTCCATCACGCGCCGCCACACGACGCGGCGCGCGTCGATGTCCAGCGCGTTGCCCCAATAGATGTGGTTATCGATCATCGCCGCCAGCAGGTTGTGGGCCGAGGTGATGGCATGGAAATCGCCGGTGAAATGCAGGTTCATCTCTTCCATCGGCACGACCTGCGCCATCCCGCCACCCGCCGCCCCGCCCTTCATCCCGAAGTTCGGGCCAAGGCTGGCCTCGCGGATGCACACGACCGACCGCTTGCCGATCCGGTTCAGCCCGTCGCCCAAACCCACCGTCGTCGTCGTCTTGCCCTCGCCCGCCGGGGTGGGGTTGATCGCGGTCACCAGGATCAGCTTGCCGTCCGGCTTGCCCGCCAGCGACGCGATGAAATCCTGCCCGATCTTGGCCTTGTCATGGCCGTAGGGCAGCAGATGTTCGGGCGGAATGCCCAGCTTTGCCCCGATCTCGAGGATCGGTTGCTTTCTGGCATCGCGGGCAATTTCGATATCGGTTTTCACGGCCATGTCCCTCTCCCTGGTGGTCGGTCCTTGCGGGTTTCTGTGAAGCCTTCAGGACGTGATACCGGGATGCGACAGCGAAAACAGCGCCTTTTCCGACGCTAGGGTGCAGATTTCGCCGTGGCGCGGCGTGCAGCGGCCAGATGGGCCCAGACCGGCTGGTCGGGAATGTGCAGCCGAACGGCGTCGCCCAAGGCAAGAGTGCCTTCGCGTTCGACCCAGGCCATCACGCCGCGCCGCCCCCTCGCCGCCGGCTTGAAGGCCGCACCAAAGCCGGGATGCACCGCCTCGATCCCCTTGGCCGGCAGCGTGCAGGGGCGATTTTCCAGATCGACCACCAGCGTCGCGCCAGACCCGGCCTGCAGCCGCGATCCAGGGGGGATGTGGCTGAAATCCGGGATGCCGCGCACCACCATCGACGCGCCCAACAGATGCGGCGACAGCGCAGGCAGACCCATGTCGGCCGCGATCAGGGCCAGCTGCTCTGCCGACAGGATCGAAAACTGACGCGTATTGCGAATGGTGGTGCCGCGCGGATACTGCTGCAGGACCCGGCTGCAAGACGCACGCGTCAACCCGCCGTGCACCTCGCCCGCCACCCCGTCGAACCGCGCCTCCAGCACGGTTTCGGGGTGCGAGGCGAGCACACCGTCCGCAGCAACCCGCCCGAGCCAGACGATTTCCCCATAGAACCCGGTCGGTTTCAGGACGGACATGACACACCTCATGAAAAAACCCCGAAGCCGCTTCCGGCTCCGGGGTCATGACTTGCCACTGGATCAGACGGTCGGCTCTGGCTCCAGCCCGGTCTTGGGCGCCTTCGGCTTGGTCTTGGGGATCGACACCACCGACGACCCGCTGGACGGAGGTGGAGCAGCGCCGTCGTCGTCGGTGCCCAGAACCTCGCCCGCGATCACGCGCTTGATCTCGTCACCGGTCAGCGTCTCATATTCCAGCAAACCCTTGGCCAGCCGCTCGAAGTCATCGGCCTTCTCGATCAGGATCCGCCGCGCGGTGTCATAGCCTTCGTCGATCAGCGTCTTCACCTCGGCCTCGATCAGCGTCTTGGTTTCGGCCGAAACCGAAAAGCCGCCGGTGTTGCCCTGATAGCCTTCATGCGCCTCGGCATAGTCGATGTTGCCGATCCGGTCCGACATGCCCCAGCGCATCACCATCGCGCGGGCGAGGGCCGAAGCCTGCTGGATGTCGCCTGCCGGGCCCGAAGACACGCCTTCTTCGCCATACTTGATGATCTCGGCCGCCTTGCCGGCCATCGTCATGGCAATCTTCTGCTTGCCTTCGTCCTTGTGCATGTTCAGCCGGTCCATCTCGGGAAGGCTGACCACCATGCCCAAAGCCCCGCCACGCGGAATGATCGTGGCCTTATAGACCGGATCGCACTTCGGCATGTTCATCCCAACGATGGCATGGCCCGCCTCGTGATACGCGGTCTTTTCCTTCTGGTCGGCGGTCAGCACCATCGAACGGCGCTCGGCCCCCATCATCACCTTGTCCTTGGCCTGCTCGAAGTCGTGCATGGTCACGAACCGGCGGCCCATTCGCGCGGCGGTCAAGGCCGCCTCGTTTACCAGATTGGCAAGGTCTGCGCCCGAAAACCCAGGGCAACCACGCGCGATGATCCGCAGATCGACATCTGGGCCGACCGGCACCTTGCGCGCGTGCACCGTCAGGATCTTCTCGCGACCCTTGATATCGGGGTTCGGCACGTGGATCTGGCGGTCAAACCGGCCCGGACGCAGCAGCGCGGGGTCCAGCACGTCTTTCCGGTTGGTCGCAGCAACGATGATCACGCCTTCGTTCGCCTCGAACCCGTCCATCTCGACCAGCAGCTGGTTCAACGTCTGCTCGCGCTCGTCGTTGCCACCGCCGATGCCTACGCCCCGGGCGCGGCCCACGGCGTCGATCTCGTCGATGAACACGATGCAGGGCGCGTTCTTTTTCGCCTGCTCGAACATGTCGCGCACGCGGCTCGCGCCCACGCCGACGAACATCTCGACGAAATCAGAACCCGAGATCGTGAAGAACGGCACGCCAGCCTCGCCCGCAATCGCGCGGGCCAGCAGTGTCTTACCGGTGCCCGGAGGGCCGACTAACAGCGCGCCTTTCGGAATCTTTCCGCCCAGACGGCTGAATTTCTGCGGGTTGCGCAGAAACTCGACGATTTCTTCCAGCTCTTCCTTGGCCTCGTCGATCCCTGCCACGTCATCGAAGGTCACGCGGCCATGCTTTTCCGTCAACAGCTTGGCACGTGACTTTCCAAAGCCCATCGCCCCGCCTTTGCCGCCGCCCTGCATCCGGTTCATGAAGAAGATCCAGATGCCGATCAGCACGATGAACGGCAGCCAGATCGAGATCAGCGACATGATCCCGCTCGATTCCTGCGCCTCGGCCCGCACTTCCACGCCCTTGGCGATCAGGCGGTCGGTCACTTCCTCGCCCGCAGGCTTGATGGCGATGTATTGCGATCCGTCGTTGGCCCGTACCACCACCCGCTCGCCATCCAGCGTCACGGACTGCACGTCACCCTGATCGACCCGCTGAATGAAATCGGAATAGGACACCGTCCGCGACGATGTCGTGGAGGGGTTTCCCGAAAACAAGTTGAACAGGGCCACGATCAACAAAAACAGAACGACCCAGAAAGCGATATTGCGTGTATTGCCCAAGAAACAGGACTCCCCTCGTACGGTTGCCACCACCACAGGCGGCATCCCTTGCTGACTAAGATAGAGATATGTCGCGGGGGTTCAATGCGATACTATGAAACGGCTGAAACCCGCCGGGATATGGGCGGTCCAGCCGTTGGGAAAACCGGCCAAAGGCGCCGCGACCAGGTCGTCCCCGCGCCAAACGGCCGGTGACACCAGCAGCGCGTCCCGCGAAATTCCGATGTTCCGCCAGCTTTTGCAGGCCTTCAGCCCCGAAATCCCAAGGGCCCGCACCTCGAGCCCCGCCAGATGCGGCCCTTCGACGCGCCAGCGGTTGTCCCACAGCTGATCGGTCGGGCTGACCACCTGCGCGATTGCCTTGGGTTCACGAAAAATCGCCACCTCTGCCCCGGCGATGCGAATGCGGCAGCCCGCCAGCGTGCTGTCCCGCCCCCGGATCATTGCCCATTGCACGCGGTCCAGACCCGACCCGCGCGGGGCATAGTCTGCCCGGTTGACCCAATTCAATGCGGCGGCCAGAAGGCGGCGCTGGATTTCGAACGCCAAGCCCTGAAACCCCCGGAAATTCAGATGCAGCGCGCCGGCCTGCTCTTGCGCCAACTCTTGCGCCGCGCGCTGCGTCGTGGCGTCCAACGCCTCCCGGGCCAGGTCAAGATGATCCGCAACCGCCCCAAGATGCTCTGCCGTGATCCCCAAAGGCCGCAACGCGGCGAGGACCCGGCGCGCCTTGACGCGGGTGTAACTGTCGTCATCATTGGTCGGGTCGTCGATCCAGCTCACTCCGCGCCGCGCCAGATAGGCCCGCAGATCGCTCCGCCCCACGCCAAGAAGCGGGCGGTGAAAGAACACGCCCTCCGCCTGCCAGCCCGACCGCATCCCCGACAGACCATCGACCCCGGCCTTGCGCGCGAGCCCCATCAGAACGGTTTCCGCCTGATCGTCCCGCGTGTGACCCACCGCAACCAGCGCGATGCCCTGCCCCCGCGCCCAAGCTGCAATCAGTTCATATCGCGCCCGGCGCGCCCGATCTGGCAGGTTCCCGTCAAGGGCACCATGGGTCCAGACCAGCACATCATGCGGAACCCCGATGGCTGCACAGGCCGCACCCACCTGTACCGCCTCGTCCCGTGCCTCGGGACGCAGGCGATGATCCACGGTCACCGCATGCACGGTCCAGTCGCGCATCGGGGCAACTTCGTGCATCAGGTGCAACAGCGCCATTGAGTCACTGCCTCCGGACACCGCAACGCCGACGCGCGCCGGTCTGTCCCAGTTAAACGCAGCGGCGGCCGCACGCAGCAAAGGCTCATCGGCAGGATCGGGCAAAGACTGCCCTACTGACACCCAAGCCCCTGCATCGACACCTGCGCCGCCGTCGCATCGACCGATCCCGGATAGCGCGTGCCAACCTCGCCCAGCGTCACGCAAGCCTCGGGCACCTGCCCCAGATCGCCCAACGCCTGCCCCAGCTTCAACAGCGCCTGCCCGGCCAGCGCCCCGTCTGGCGCGCCCGAAAACGACTCGAGATAGGCCCGAGCGGCGTTCGATGTCTCGCCCAGCTGGCTCAGCGCCTCGCCGCGCAGAAACTGCGCCTCCTGCATCAGCGGGCCGCCCGGATAGGATTGGGCATAGGTCGCAAAGAGGTCTGCAGCGGTGCGAAAGTCACCGGAAGCGAGCACCTCCCGAGCCCGGTCAAAATCCGCCTGTTCGCTTAGCGCCAATTCCGGTCCGGCGGCAGGGGCCACCGGATCGACAATCACCGGCGCTGTCCCCGGCGCGTCGCCACCCAAAGTGGGCGTGTCGGGCAAAGCCGCGATATCGCAGCCTTCGGTCATTTCGCACAACCGAAACTCCAGATCGCCGACCCGGTTCGTCCCGTCGCTGACCACGCGGTTCACCTTCAATTCGACCTCTTCGGTCTTGGCAGTCAGGCGCACCAGTTCGGCCTCGATCGTGTCGAGCCGTTGCAGCGCGTCGCCGCCCGCGGCCCCATTGGTCGCGGCCCCAGTCGACACCAACTCCTGCTTCAAAGATGTGAATTCGGCCATCAGCGCCGACAGTTCGACCTTGATATCCGCGAGCGTCTGGGCCCGGTCCTGCGCCAGCGCAGGCTGGCCGAACGCGACCGAGGCGAGCAGCATCAGGCGCAGGACGGTGTTGCGCATCGGATCAGGCCCCCGCGCCGATCGACAGTACCGTGACGGCCCGGCGGTTCTGCGAATAGCACGCCTCGTCCGAACACACTTCCAGCGGGCGTTCCTTGCCGTAGGACACGGTGCGAAGGCGGCTGGCCGACACGCCCTGGCTGATCAGGAAGTTCTGCACTGCGCTGGCCCGGCGCGCACCCAAGGCGAGGTTGTATTCGCGTGTGCCCTGCTCGTCGGCGTGGCCTTCGATGATGACCGCGTAATCGGGGTTGCTTTGCATCCAGCGCGCCTGCCCGCTCAGAACGGTGCGCGCGGTGTCCGACAGGTTCGACTGGTCCACCGCGAACAGCACGCGGTCGCCGATCGTCTGGTTGAAATAGGCGACCGAATTGGGATTGTTCGGGTCGCCCAGCCCCGACGTGTCGATGCCGCTGCCCACACCGGCCGACGGGTCCACCCCGCCCGCGCCGCCGTAACGGTCGGGGTTGTTGCAGGCAGCCAGGCCGAGAACCGCCACCAGAAGAAGGGCCTTGGGAACAATCGTCATCGTTTTTTTCCTTTTTCGGGCGCAGCCCACTCGATTGGTTTCAGTCTATCAGATTTGCAGGCCAAGGGGAATCCGTCAGGGCAGCAGTGGCGACCATGCGGGGTCGGATGCCGCCCCTTCGGTGCCGATCTGCCGCAGGTTGCGACCCGAGATGTCCACCGAATAAAGCCCCGCCTGCCCGCCCGCGCCGGCGGTTTCGCGGGTGAACATGAACACCCGGCCGTTCGGCGCCCAGGTCGGACCTTCGTCGAGAAAGCTTGCCGTCAGCAACCGCTCTTCGTCGCCCTGAACGCGCATCACACCGATGTGGAACCGGCCCTCGTTCTGCTTGGTGAACGCGATCAGGTCGCCGCGCGGGCTCCAGACCGGTGTGCCATAGCGCCCCGGCCCGTTGGAAATCCGCCGCGCCTCGCCGCCACCCGCCGACATGATGTAAAGCTGCTGGGTGCCCGACCGATCGGATTCGAACACGATCTGGCTGCCGTCAGGGCTATAGCTGGGCGCGGTTTCGATGCTGGGCGCGTTGGTCAACTGCCGCAGCGCGCCCGAATTGATGTCCATCGCGTAGATGTCCGAGTTGCCGCCCTGTTCCAGACTGAACACCACCGTGTTGCCATCGGGCGAAAAGCGCGGGGCAAAGGTCATTGTGCCGGGCTGTTCGTCCAGCGCGCGCACCGAGAGGCTGCCGACATCCATCACATAGATGCGCGGAAACCCCGAGGCATAGGACGTGAACAGGATGCGGTCCCCGTTGGGCGAAAACCGCGGCGCCAGCACGATCGAGCTGCTGTCGGTCAGATACTGGATGTTCGCCCCGTCGTAATCCATCACCGCCAGCCGTTTCAGCCGCTGGTTTTTCGGCCCCGATTCAGCCACATACACCACCCGGCTGTCAAAATACCCGCCCTCGCCGGTGATCCGGCTGTAAACCGCATCCGCCACCTTGTGTGCCATCCGCCGCCAGGTCTGCGGCGTGCCCGCAAACTGCAACCCCTCGCCCAGTTGCTGGCCCGAGAACACGTCGAACACCCGGAACTTGACGACGATCTGATCGCCCGACGCCTGCACCGCTCCGGTGATCAGCGCCTGCGCGTTGATCGCCTGCCAGTCGTTATAGGCCACCGGAGCATCAAAACTGGTCACGCCACTGATGAACGCATCCGCCCCGATCTCGCGGAACAGCCCGGTTCCCGCCAGATCGGCCGCCACCACGCGGGCGATGTCGCGGGCATAGTCCTGCGCCCCGCCGTTTTCGGCGATGAAATCGGGCACCGCAAAGGGCAAGGGCTCGATCACCCCCTGGTCGATGACGATCTGCAGCGGCTGGGCCTGCACGGACAGCCCCGCCAGACCAAGGGCCAATGCGGTAGCAAGGGATCTGAGCAGGGTCATGGCTGTGGCCTCATTCTTCTCGTGGGGACAAACAAACAGTCGGCGCAAACGGCAAGGCTAGAACGGGGAATGCGACAGGCGGGTTCCCCGGAGGCTGGGCGTGGGGTCATCGCAGACGCATCCCGTTGGGATCGAAGACCAGTTCCAGGTCTTTCCACTGGTCATATTTCTCGGGCGGCAACGGAAATCCGGCACGGCCGCAGCGCGCGATCGCGGACCGGGCGGCGGTAAACATGATCTGGGCCGAGGCATCGCTGCCTCCTTCGGACCCGACCAGCCGGATCGAGCCGATGTCCGGCACGCCGTCCTGCGCCAGCGAGACCTGCACCGTCACCGTCGTGCGCAGCGCGTCGGACGACAGCGAGCCCAGGTTCCAGCACTGCTTGACCGCCACCCGCATCGCGTCGATGTCACCGCTGGTCATCGGCGGGCCGGTGGGGGCGTCGCTGGCACCGTTGTCTTCGGCGGCGGTGTCGGCGGTCGCCTCGGCCAACGCGGCGGCAATCGCTTCGGCCTCGGCGTCGGCGGTGTCGGTCGTGTCCGGCGTCTCGGGCGCGTCTGCCGTTTCTTCGACCGTCGGCGCGGGATCTTCGGCAGGCTCTTCGGCCGCACGCTGCGGGCGCGACTGCGGCCGCAAGCTCGAGGTGAGCGCCAGTTGCGGGGCATCCTCTTCCGTCTCGACCGCCTCGGTCACGATCTGCGTCGTTGCTTCTTCGGGGGCGGCGGCGTGGGCCGGGTCCTCGACCACCTCGGGCGTCTGGGCGTCTTCGCTGGTCTCCGGTGTCACCGTCTCGGCGATCTCGGGCGCGTCGACCGTCTCGTCGACCGGGGTTGCCGCCACCCGGTCGATCGGGCGCGGACGCGGGCGCTGCGTCGAAAACGGCACCGGGATCGGCTGCTCTTCGGCGGCAATCGGCGCCACAGGCTCGGGCACCGGCACCGGCTGCGGGTCGGGCGACACCGGCAGTTCGGGCGCGAGTTCGGGAACCGGGTCCGGCAGCGCCACAGGTTCGGGGTCGGGCTGCGGCGGCGGCGCTTCGGGGGCGATCGGCGCGGGGGCGGCGACCTCGGGGGCGGGCGGCTCGGGTGGTTCGGGCAACGGCGCAGGCTGCGCCGGGGCCGCCGCCGTCAGCGCGTCGAACTGCGCCGAAGACACCAGCGACACCTGCGCCACCGCGATCTCGGCGTCCGGCTCGGGCGAAAACAGCCAGTCCCCCAGAACAACCCAGAGGATCAGGGCGGCATGCCCCACGCCGGATATGATCGTGCCCGAACTCATCGTCGTGCTCATCAATCGCCTAATTGCCGTCGCCTAGTTGCCGCCAAAACTTGGCCCGTTCGCGTCTGTCACCAACCCGATATCGTTGAACCCCGCCGCGTTCAGCGCCCCCATGACCTGCGCCACCCGCTCGTAGGCCACAGCCCCGTCCACGCGCAGAAAGATCTTGTCTGACGTGCGCTCGGCCGCGATGGCCGTCAGCCGCGGGATCAATTCGGCATCGCCCACCTCGGTCGTCTGCAGCACAAGCAGCCCGTCGGCGGTCAGCGTGATCGCCAGCGGCTCTTCCGGCTCGGTCGGCAACGCTTTGGCGGCGGTGTCGGGCAACTCGATCGGCACGCCGACCGTCAACAAAGGTGCCGCGACCATGAAGATGATCAGCAACACCAGCATGACATCGACGAACGGCGTCACGTTGATGTCAGACATCGCGGCGGCTGATCCGCGACGCCGACCGCGCCGCCCGCCCCCGCCCGATTTCTTGGCCACGCCCGCGCCCATGGCTCAGGCGTCCAGCTGGCGCGACAGGATGGTGGCGAATTCGTCGGCAAACGCCTCGTATCCGCCAAGGATCCGTTCGCTGTCGGTGTTCAGCTTGTTGTAAAACACCACCGCCGGAATGGCCGCGATCAGCCCGATGCCGGTCGCCAGCAGCGCCTCGGCGATGCCGGGGGCCACAGTGGCAAGGTCGGTGTTCTTGGTCGCGGCGATTTGGGTGAAGGCGTGCATGATCCCGAACACCGTCCCGAACAGCCCGATGAACGGGGCGGTCGAGCCTGTGGTGGCCAGATAGCCGATCCCCTTGTTCAGCCGCTCGGCCTCGCGGGCGATGGCCACATCCATGGCGCGGTCGATCCGCGCCTGCGCGCCGGCGATCAGGCCCCCGTCCTGCCGGTGGCTGCGCCGCCATTCGAGCATTCCGGCGGCAAAGATCTTTTCCGACGCCCCTGCGGGCGACGGGCCGATCTTTTCGAACAGCTCGTCCAGCGGCTCGCCCGACCAGAAGGCGCGATCGAACACCTCGGCCTCGCGGCGCGCCGTGCGGAACAGGATGTGGCGCTGCACGATGATCGCCCAGGACCAGAACGACATGATGATCAGCCCGATCATGACCAGTTTGACGGTGATCGTGGCGCGCGCAAACAGTCCAAGCAGAGAGAAATCAATCTCCTGCGCCATCGCAAGGGTGTCGGTATCCATGTCGCCTGCTCTTGTTATCGGGGCTCTTTGGCCCCCTTTAGGCCGAAGCTACCAAGAATTGAAGCGGATTGCCAACACAATGGCGTAATAGCGCGCACGCCCGCGCGCGGGTCGGGGCGTAACCGCGCGTACGCCCGCGTGCGGGTTGCGCCGCCGCGCCGGTCTGAAAGACCGTGCCGGGGATCACGTCACGGCAGGTCGCGCCGCAGCCGTTCCAAGAGCTGCGACGGCAACCGCGCGGCCTGGCCGGTATCGCGCACGCAAGCCAGTTCGACCTGCGCCGAGAACAGCCTGTCATCCCCGCGCACCACGTTCTGCGCCAGATGGACGCGCGCCCCGCCTACTGCGGTCAGCCG
The DNA here is from genome assembly GCA_031398695.1 of Paracoccaceae bacterium. GTDB lineage: Bacteria > Pseudomonadota > Alphaproteobacteria > Rhodobacterales > Rhodobacteraceae > JAIYDJ01. The sequence continues at coordinate 11,673 of JANNNU010000130.1, forward strand.
GGTCTCGACCTGTAACGCGTCATCGAACCGGGCCGGGCGAATGTAGTCGGCCAGTATGCGCCGCACCACGAACACCAGCCCCGCGTCCGCCTTCAGCGCGCTTTGGTCCAGCCCCAGGGCGCGCAGCCATTCTGTGCGACCCCGTTCGATGAAGCGCAGGTAATTGGCATAATAGACGATCCCGGCCAGGTCGGTGTCCTCGTAATAGACCCGCAGCGCAAACCGGTGGATCATGACGCCCCGCAAGCCGTGCGGCAGCCGAGCTCAGCCAAGGTTCGGCGTCGTCGCGATCACGTCCGGATCGGCGCTGATCCGATCCCACCAACCCTCGAGCCCGGGGATCGACATCACCTCGCCCCCATCCGGCGTCAGCGCCACGTAAAAGATCACCGGCGCCAGCAGATAGTCGGCAAGGCTGGGCGTCTGTCCGGCGAGATAGGGCGCGTCGCCCTTGATCTCCATGATCAGGGTCAAGAGCGTCTTGGTGTCGGTCAGCCCGTCCGCCCGCATCTGTTCGTTCTTGCCGCCGACGAAATCGGGAAACAGGTGATAAGCCGCGACGCCGCCCACCATCGGGCCATAGCCATAGGCCCCGATCATTCCCATCACTTCGGACATCTTCGCTGCCAGTTTAGGGTCAGACGGGATCAGCGCCGGCTGGGGGTTGCGCGCGTCCAGATAGCGGCAGATCGCATCGGTTTCGCGCAGGCGCATCCCGTCGATGTCGAGCACCGGCACCTTTCCGAACGGGTGGCGGGCCAGATGTTCGGGCTTTCGCGTCTCGCCCGCCAGCACGTTCACCGGCACCTGGGTATAGGCGATCCCCTTCTTGGCCAGCACAATGCGCACCGTGCGCACGAAGGTCGAGCCGTCGAAACCGTAAAGCGTGACCGTGTCGGACATGGTATTCCCCATTGATGTTCACGCCGCAGAATGGCGCTGCCAGATAACAAACCTGCGACGTCTGCGGCCCAAGACAAGGACCGCCCCGCCCTAATTCGTCAACCCGACCCGCGCGGCCAGGCGGTAGGCGTGGGCGGAATCCCGCGCCACACCCGGCAGGACCGGATCGTATCCGGCCCGGATGATACGCGCGATGTCCGGCCGCAGGATCACCGTCCCTTCGGCACTGGCGAGGGGCGACACATCGGCGAAAGCCCGGTCCGACCACAGCAGGATCGTCTGCACCGCCTGCGACAGCGCCAGCACCTCGGCGGGGACGGCAGAAAGGTTTTCGTCCATCCGCACGAACACGAAAGCGGCCTTGATCGCACCGGCCTCCTCGAACCGAAAGAGCCGGTACTGGTTGGCTCCGGCACGGCGCAACCGTTCGCACAACGGGGCGAGATCTGGGATCAGCCGGTCCAGATTAGGGACCTGCGGCAGCTCATCCCAGTCGCGGATGAAGAAGACCATCAGGTTTGCGCCCAGCTCCGGGTCGGTTTCGGCCATCCTGTGCCCGGCCAGCGCCACGACCGCCTCGAACGCCCCCTTGACGACGGCCAGCGTCGCATCCTCGACGCCGAACACGACCGGCACGATGGGCCGGCCCCAGCGGGCGAACAGGTATTGGCCATCAGCGCGGGTGAACAGGGCAGAAACGGCGTCGGGTGTCACGGGCAGGCTTTCGATCGGGGCCGCACCACCATAGCCGCCCTTGCTGTCATGGCAACTGCCCCAGAACCATGCCCGCCAATTCGCGCTCCAGCTTGCGTGTCATCGCCCGCTCGAAATCGCCATAGTCCTTGGCGATCTCGACAAAGGCTCCCGGCCCGCGGATCACCAGTCGGGTCAGATAGGCCGCAAGCGCGGTTTCCTGGGTCCCGCCGTCGCGCCAGTCCGGCACCTGCCCCCCCGAAACCGCCAGCCCGTTGATCGTGATGTCGCGGAACGCGGCGCTCGAGCGGACCGCCTCGGGCGGCGTGCCCGCATTGAAGGTGCCGTCGGTTGCAAGGTCCACCACCTGCCGGTCGCAGACCGGCGCTTGCGACAGCAACCCAGCCGCCCGCAGTAGCGCATCCCCCGTCGCGGTGCGCCCGCTGGCCAATGCGTTGCGCGGATGCGCGGCAACGCCCTGCGCCAGCGTGTCCAACGCGGTCGCACTGTCGATCACCGTCCAGTCGGCCACCAGATCCTGATCCGCCGGACCGCTCCAGACAAAGACCGCGATGGCAACGGGGGGCTGTGACGGATCCAGCAGCGCCGCCCGCACCGATGGCGCGCGCAAGGCGGCCGCGGTACCCTGCGCCTGCAACGCATATTCCGCATCGTCGACCGACGCCGACACGTCCATCGCCAGAACCAGCGCCAGCCGGCACGCCTGCGCCGGCCCCGGCCCGATCAATGCGGCCACCACGACCGCCGCCATCATCGCCCGCATCCTGCCCCCGCGCCATTCCTTCTTTGTAAGGTAGGTCAAAGTCCGGCGCAGTCAGGTGACACTCCGCGCTCAGGTCTCGAAAAAATCGGTCTGCCCCGCCACCCGTGGCGGCTCCAGCCCCAGATGCCGCCACGCCTTGGCCCCCAGCATCCGCCCGCGCGGGGTGCGCAGGATCAGACCCTGCTGTAACAGGAACGGCTCAATCACTTCCTCGATTGCGTCGCGCGCCTCGGACAGCGCCGCCGCGATGGTTTCCACCCCCACCGGCCCGCCGCCATAGTTTTCGGCCAGCAGCGTCATGTACCGCCGGTCCGCCCCGTCGAGCCCCAGATGATCGACGCCCAGCCTGGTCAAGGCGTTGTCGGCAATCTCCTTTGTCAGCCGCCCGTCGCCTTCGACGGTCACGAAATCCACCACGCGGCGCAACAGCCGCCCCGCCACACGCGGCGTGCCGCGCGCCCGCTTGGCAATCTCGCGGGTGCCTTCTGGGTCGGACGCGACCCCCAACAGCCGCGCACCGCGCGTCACGATCAGGTCCAGCTCATCCTCGGTATAGAATTCCAACCGCGTCGGGATGCCGAACCGGTCGCGCAGCGGCGTCGTTAAAAGGCCCAGCCGGGTCGTCGCCCCCACCAGCGTGAAAGGCTGCAAGTCGATCCGCACGGTGCGCGCGGCGGGCCCCTCGCCGATCACCAGATCCAGCGCGAAATCCTCGAGCGCCGGATACAGCACCTCTTCGACCACAGGCGACAAGCGGTGAATCTCGTCGATGAACAGCACGTCGCGGGGTTCGAGGTTGGTCAAGATCGCCGCGAGGTCGCCGGGTTTCGCCAGCACCGGGCCGCTGGTCATCCGGAACCCCACCCCCAGCTCGCGCGCCATGATCTGCGCCAGCGTCGTCTTGCCCAGACCGGGCGGGCCGTGAAACAGCGTGTGGTCCATCGCCTCGCCGCGCATCTTGGCCGACTGGATAAACACCCGCAGATTGGCCCGCGCGCCCGCCTGCCCCACGAACTCGTCCAGCGATTGCGGCCGCAACGCGCGGTCCAGATCCTCGGGCAGCCGTTCGGGGCGCAAGGCGGGATCGGGCTGCATGCTATTTCGGCGCCAGCAGGCGCAGCGCCGCGCGGATCAGCGTGGCGGTGTCGCAATCGGGCTGTTCTGCCGCGATGGTGGCAATCGCCTGCGCCGCATCGCCCTGCCCGTATCCAAGATTGACCAGCGCCGACAGCGCATCGGCCGAAACGGCGGCACGGGTCGGAAACGCCGCCACAGGCTTGCGCGCTACGGGCACCGCCACGGTTTCCACAACGGCTTCGGGCTCGACCAACGCCGTGGCCGACAAAGCCACACCGGCCGCCATCACCGCCGGCGCCTTGGATTTCAATTCCAAGATGACCCGCTGCGCCAGTTTCGGCCCCACACCCGGCGCGGCCTGAATGGCCCGCGCATCGCCCACCGCGATCGCCCGCGCCGCGCCTTCGGCCCCCAATGTGCCCAGAATGGCCATCGCGGCCTTGGCCCCCACCCCTTGCACCGACACCAGCAGCCGGTGCCATTCCTTTTCCAGCAGCGTCGGAAAGCCGAAAAGCTGCAGCAGGTCCTCGCGCACCAACAACTCGGTATAAAGCGCCACCGGCTCGCCCAGAACCGGCAAGGCGGCCAGCGTGCGGTCCGACACGTGCACGATGTATCCCACGCCGCGCACGTCGATCAGCACCTGATCGCTGCCCCGCCAGTCCAGTCGACCTGTCAATTTGCCGATCATCCTGCCGCCTTCAACAGCGCCGCCTGCAACCGACCCGCCGACTGCAGGTGATGTGCGTGGCAGATCGCGATCGCCAGCGCGTCCGCCGCGTCCGCGCCGGCAATGACCACGCCCGGCAGGTGCAGGCGCACCATGTGATCGACCTGCACCTTGGCGGCATGCCCCACGCCGACGACCGTCTTTTTCACCGCATTGGGCGCATATTCCCCGACGGCGATCCCGAACTGCGCCGGAACCAGCAGCGCGATCCCCCGCGCCTGCCCCAGCTTCAGCGTCGCCACCGCGTCCTTGTTGACGAAGGTATGCTCCACCGCAGCCGCATCCGGCGCGAATTGTCGCAGCACAGCCGTCAATTGATCATAAAGCGCCACCAATCGCAGGGCGAGATCGCCGTCGCCCTCGCCCGGTGCCGAATGGCAGATTCCGTTGGCGACATGCGTCAGCCGCGCCCCCGCCACGTCGATCACGCCCCAGCCAAGGTTGCGAAGACCGGGATCAATCCCCATCACGCGCATGCCTGCCCCTTTTCTTGTTGGTCAAGGACTAGCACGAACCGGGAACATCCGCCAAGCCTTAATCCGGGCTTGCACGACAACGGCGGCGGCGCTAGCGTGAAGGTCTGGAGCGGCATGTTTCGGACGAAAACCGACATGGCCGCGAACCGCAATTGTTTCGCCAGCAGAAACAAGGCGAAATTATGACGCGCGCCATGTGCGCCGCGCAAGGCTGTCATGCCTTGGCACAGCTTGCTGTTTTGCAGGCCGCCATCTATTTCACGCTCATCGAAGGCATACCGCCTGCGAATTACGCAGTTTTGAAAGGATTTCCGCTATGGCCGCTTATGAGCCGTCCGCCGCGGCGCCGGTTGGTGCCATCTCGATCATCCGCTCGGTTTCGGGCCTTGGCGGCATCGTTGCCACAATTGCCGCCTGGAACGACGCCCGAATGACACGCAAGGCGCTGGGTCGTCTGTCAGACCGTGAACTTGATGACATCGGCCTGTGCCGTGGCGACGTCGAGATGCTGGGTCGCTGAACCGACCTGACCGATGCGCAGGGCCGCCGTTCCGCAAGGACGGCGGCCTTTTGCGTTTAGCGCAACCGTGCCTCGATCTCGGTGATCTGGGCGGCGACCCAGACGGTCACCGGATCGGCCTGCATCATCCAGGCGCCTAGTTTGTCGAACTCTTTTCCGGTCTGCAGGCGGGTGATGCGGTCGTTGAAGGAGTCCGGTCCGATCTTGTAAAGGATCGCACCTTTCAGGCCGAACACACAGACGAAAGTGAAGATCAAAACGCGCAGCAGTGGGCGCTGCTGGCGCACCGGCCGCAGATAATGGGACCGTCCCAGCGTGCCATTCGCCTCGAAACCGTATCCGTTGGCCCGCGCACGTTCGATGCGGGCCACACGGCCATAGAAATCTGCCAGATTCGCGTCGGACATCACAGCACTCCACACAACATCACCCCACGTTAGTCGAATGCCTCGAAAATGCGGCAGCATTTGGGCAGAACGGGTGCGAAATGTCTAAATTCGTTCCAGAACCAGCGTCGCCCAATCGCCGATATCCTCCCGGTTGCGCGGCGCGAAGCCGGCGGCGACATAGGCGGCGGTGATCGCCTCGGCCTGCTCCACCAGCAAACCCGACAAGATGATGTGACCGCCCGGCGCCACATGCGTGGCCATCGGCGGCGCCAGCGCGACCAGCGGGCCTTTCAGAATATTGGCGAAAACAAGGTCGAAAGGCGCCGCGGC
>JANNNU010000064.1:0-3948 GCA_031398695.1 Paracoccaceae bacterium
CGGCGGCGGAGCTGAACCTGACCCAAGGCGCCGTCAGCCGCCAGTTGCAGGTGTTGGAGGCGCAGTTGGGCATTCCACTGCTGCTGCGCGACCGGCAGCGGCTGCGGCTGACCCCGGCGGCACAGGATTATGTCCGCACCGTGCGCGTCAGCCTGAACGCGCTGGCCGACGCGTCGATTACCCTGCGCGCCAACCCGGCGGGGGGCGCGCTGAACCTCGCGATCTTGCCCGCGTTCGGGGTGCATTGGCTGGCCCCGCGTCTGGCGGATTTCGCGCGGATGCACCCCGAGGTTACGGTGAACCTGTCGACCCGGCTGCGGCCTTTCGACTTTGCGGCAGAGCCGTTCGATGCGGCGATCCACTATGGCCGGGCAGACTGGCCGGACGCCCAGCATCTGCAGCTCATGGACGAGGAGATCCTGGCCGTGACCGCCCCCGGCAGCGGGCCGGTCGAACGCGCCGCCGATGTGCTGACCCGGCCCTTGCTGCAACTGGCCAGCCGGTCCGGCGACTGGGGCCGCTGGTTCGCGGCACAAGGGCTGCCGGGGCTGAAGCCGCCCGCGATGCAGTTCGACCAGTTCGCAACGATGGCGCAGGCGGCGATCCACGGCCTGGGGACGGCGCTGCTGCCGATGTTCCTGATCGAGGCGGACCTTGCGGCGGGACGGCTGGTGCCCGCGTTCGGCGGGCCCTTGCAAGCCATCGGCAGTTATTATCTGGTATGGCCGAACGCCCGCCGGATGCGCGCGCCGCTGACCTCGTTTCGCGCTTGGATCGACGGACAACGCGCGGCGGATGCAGGAGAATAGCCATGTCCGCCCTTCCGCAGCCCAACACCGTCGGCCCCCGGACGATAGGCCCGAAGACCATAGGAGACGTGTCGTTCTGGTATGCCGACATCGGTCTGCCCGAACCGCGCCCGCCCCTGTCGGGGGATGCCACCGTCGATGTGTGCATCATCGGCGCGGGCTTTACCGGGTTGTGGACGGCGCATTATCTGCGGCAACTGGCCCCGGATCTGAACATCCTGATCGTGGAAAAGACCTTTGCGGGCTACGGGGCCTCTGGGCGCAATGGCGGCTGGCTGACCGGCGGCTTTGCCTGGAACCACGCGCGCTATGTGGAAACATCGAGCGAAGCCGCGGTCCGCGCGATGGTTCAGGCGATGAACGGCACGGTGGCCGAGGTGATGGCGGTGGCCGAAGAACACGGCATCGACGCCGACATCCTGCCGACGGACGAGTTGATGCTGGCGGTGAACCCCGCCCAGCACGCCCGGATGACCGCCGAGGTGGCCCACCGCCGCCATTGGGGCGAGGCCGCGCGGGTGCACCAGATCGACGCGGCCGAGGCGCGCCGCCGGGTCAACGTCCCCGGCATCCTCGGCGGCATGATCGTGCAGGGGGTGGCGCGCATCCAGCCCGCAAAGCTGGTGCAGGGTCTGGCCCGGATGGTCGAGGCGCAAGGCACCCGCATCGTCGAGCGGACGGCCGCGCTGTCGATCGCGCCGGGTCTGGTGGAAACCGACCGTGGCACGGTGCGGGCCCGGACCATCCTTCGCTGCACCGAAGGTTTCACCGCTACGCTGCCGGGATCGCGGCGCGAATGGCTGCCGATGAACTCGGCCCAGATCGCCACGGCACCGTTGCCCGCCACCGTCTGGCAGGACATCGGCTGGAACGGGCACGAGATTCTGGGCGATTTCGCCAACGCCTATTGCTATTGCCAGCGCACCCGCGAAGGCCGCATCACCGTCGGGGCACGCGGCGTGCCTTACAAGTACGGCTCCAAACTCGATGCCGATGGCGCACCGGACGGCGAGACCATCCGGCGGCTGACCGACATCCTGCACCGCCACTTTCCTGCCACGCGCGAGTTTGCCATCGACCACGCGTGGTGCGGAACGCTCGGCGTGCCGCGCGACTGGTGCGCCACCGTGGGGCTGGACCCGGCCACGCGGATCGGCTGGGCGGGGGGGTATGTCGGGGTCGGCGTGTCCACATCAAACCTTGCGGGGCGCACGCTGGCGGATCTGACGCTGGGGCGGACCAGCGATCTGGCCGCCTTGCCGTGGGTCAACCGCCGCGTGCGCGCCTGGGAGCCAGAGCCGCTGCGCTGGATGGGTGTGCACGGCATGTATGCCCTGCTGAACGCCGCGGACCGCAACGAGGCCGCGACGCAAGGTCCGCCGTCGCGGCTGGGCAGGCTGGGCAACTGGCTGACCGGTCGAGGCTAACCGGCCGACCGGCCCGAACCACCCGCGCCCGAGATGAAAAAGGCACCCCGAAGGATGCCTTTTCCTGTTCCGACGACCGGTGCCGATCAGCCCAGATACGCGGTCACGTAAGGCTGAATTTCGTGCCAGCCTTCGTAGATCATCTTCAGCGACACATAGACGATGATCAGCAGGCCGACATAGGCGATCCAGCGGTGCTTGGTCAGCAGGCGCGCGATGAACGTCGCGGCCAGACCCATCAGCGCGATCGATAGAACCAGCCCGATCACCAGAACCGACGGGTGATCCTTGGCGGCACCGGCCACCGCCAGCACGTTGTCGAGGCTCATCGACACGTCGGCGATGACAATCTGCCACGCGGCCTGCGCAAAGGTCTTGCGCGGCGCGCCGCCCGCCACGGTTCCGTCCGCGTTCAGGTCGGCATCTGCCAGCGCCTCGTTCGCGTCGCTTTCATGGCCGTGTCCGGCCTGCAGCTCGCGCCACATCTTCCAGCACACCCACAGCAGCAGCACGCCCCCGGCCAGCAGCAACCCGACGATCGCCAGCAACTGCACGGTGATCGCGGCAAAGCCGATCCGCATCAGGGTGGCGGCGATGATCCCGACCAGAATGGCCTTGTTGCGCTGTTCCTTCGGCAGACCCGCCGCGGCGAGGCCGATGACGATCGCATTGTCGCCGGCCAGCACCAGATCGATACCGATGACCTGCAACAGGGCAGCAAACCCCTCGGGTGTGAAAATTTCCATCAAGGCCGGGATTCCTGTCGGTTGTGCATGTTTGCCGCTACCTATTCGGTCGGCCCAGAGGTTTCAATCGTTTTTCACGGCTGCGGCCGCTTACAAATCTGTCACACTCCCGTGGTCTAACCGCGCGCAAAACCGTGATCAGGAGACCCAAATGGCCGACCCACAGACCCCGCAGGATGCCCTGCCGGGGCGCGACTGGCTCGAGGCGGAACTGGCCGACAGTCTGGACGAGGATTACGAGCTGGACCTCGAAGACGCCACGCTCAGCCTTGAAATCGCCCGCATCTACAAGGAAAAGCATCCCGACACGATCGACCGGCACACCTATTTCCACGCCCTGATCCGCCTGCAATCCGAGCTGATCAAGCTGCAGGACTGGGTGCAGTATCACAAGGAAAAGGTGGTCGTGCTGTTCGAAGGTCGCGATTCCGCCGGCAAGGGCGGCGCGATCAAGCGGCTCACCCAGCGGCTGAACCCTCGCGTGGTGCGCACCGTGGCGCTGCCCGCGCCGTCGGACCGCGAAAAGACCCAGTGGTATTTCCAGCGCTATGTCCCGCACCTGCCCGCCGGCGGCGAAATCGTGCTGTTCGACCGCAGCTGGTACAACCGCGCCGGGGTCGAACGCGTGATGGGCTTTGCCGACGAGGCGCAGGTCGAGCAATTCTTCAACGACGTGCCGGAATTCGAACGCATGCTGGTCCGCTCGGGCATCCGGGTGGTCAAATACTGGTTCTCGATCACCGACGAAGAACAGCAGATGCGGTTCCTGATGCGCATCCACGATCCGATGAAGCAATGGAAACTCTCGCCCATGGACCTGCAGGCCCGCGTGCGGTGGGAGCAGTACACCAAGGCCAAGGAAGAGATGCTGCTGCGCACCTCGATCCCCGAGGCGCCGTGGCACATCGTCGAGGGCAACGACAAAAAGCGCGCGCGGCTGAACATGATGGATCATCTGCTGTCGCT
>JANNNU010000212.1:0-3078 GCA_031398695.1 Paracoccaceae bacterium
CGAGCTCCTCGAGGACCTCGTCGACGCCCATCCCCGTCTTGCCGGAGATGCGCTTGATCGCGTCGGCGTCCTCCCCCAGCAGCTCGGCGACCTCGGCGGCCACGCGCTCGGGCTCGGCCCCCGGAAGGTCGATCTTGTTGAGGACCGGGACGATCTCGTGGCCGGCGTCGAGGGCCTGGTAGACGTTGGCGAGGGTTTGCGCCTCGACGCCCTGGGAGGCGTCGACGACGAGGAGCGAGCCTTCGACAGCGCGCATGGAGCGCGAGACCTCGTACGCGAAATCGACGTGGCCGGGGGTGTCGATCAGGTTCAGGATGTAGGTCTTGCCATCCTTGGCGGGGTATTCGATGCGGACCGTGTTGGCCTTGATCGTGATGCCGCGTTCGCGTTCGATGTCCATGGAGTCCAGCATCTGGGCCTTCATGTCGCGCGCGGCGACCGTGCCCGTCATCTGGATCAGACGATCGGCGAGGGTGGATTTGCCGTGGTCGATATGGGCCACGATCGAGAAATTGCGGATGAGGTCAAGCTGGGTCATGGGCGGGCTATACCCGTTCTGCAGGGATGCGGAAAGGGGGCGCGAGGGCGCATGCCGGCGGTGCGGACCGCTTTATGTGGGGGGCGCGGTGGCGGGGGCCGCGAGGGATTGTGCGGTGGGGCATTTTTCCGCGCAACTGTTTCTGCGGATTGAAAAATCTGATCCGAATCGTCATAATCGTGGCACATAATGACCCATTGGCCTGATGATTCCGCACGGAGTCAGGGCCGGGCAGCGAGGCAGAGATGAGCAAGACCCCCTTCGTGCTGGCAACGCTGTTTGCCGCGATCCTTCCCGTGACGGGCTTTGCCGGTCCGATTGAATCCGCCTGCAACCGGTCCGACCGGCAGGCGGTCAGCCGCAGCTTGTGTGATTGCATCGACCGCGTGGCCGACATGACGCTGCGCGGCAGCGATCAGAAGCGGGTCGCGAGCTTCTTCAAGGACCCCGACAAGGCGCAGGACGTCAAGATGTCGAAGCGCGACAGCGACGACGCGTTCTGGGAGCGTTATCAGGTGTTCACCACGCAGGCCGAGGTTTACTGCGCGGGCTGATGCGACGTTGAGCGTGCGTTCACACAGGCGGTGACGTGGCAGTCGCGGGTCACAGCCCCAGACACCAGCGCATCACCGCCTTTTGGGCGTGCAGGCGGTTTTCGGCCTCGTCGAACACAACGGAATGCGGGCCGTCCATCACGGCGCTGGTCACCTCGTCGTTCCGGTGCGCGGGCAGGCAGTGCATGAACAGCGCGTCGGGTTTGGCGTGCGCCATCAACGCCTCGTTTACCTGATAGGGGCGCAACTGGTTGTGGCGACGCTCTTTGGCGGATTCGGGATCGTGCATCGACACCCAGGTGTCGGCGATCACGAGATCGGCCTCTGCCACGGCGCGGGCCGGGTCGCGGGTGATATTGACCGCCACCCCGGCGTTGCGGGCAAAGGTCAGGGCGGCCTGTTCGGGGTCCAGCGTTTCGGGGCCGGTGAAGGTGAAGTCGAAACCGAACTGTCCCGCGCCGTGCAGCCACGACGCGCAGACGTTGTTGCCATCGCCGGCCCAGAGCACCTTCTTGCCGGCGATCGGCCCGCGATGTTCTTCGTAGGTCATCACGTCGGCCATGATCTGGCAGGGGTGGGTGCGGTTGGTCAGGCCGTTGATCACCGGAACGGTGGCGTGTTCGGCCATCTCGAGGAGCGTCGCCTCTTCATAGGTGCGGATCATGATCAGATCGACGTAGCGGCTGAGGACGCGGGCGGTGTCGGCGATGGTTTCGCCGTGGCCGAGCTGCATTTCCTTGCCCGACAGCACCATCGTCTCGCCGCCCAGTTGGCGCACCCCGACGTCGAAGCTGACGCGGGTGCGGGTCGAGGGTTTTTCGAAGATCAGCGCGACCATGCGGCCCTTAAGCGGCTGGACATCGTCCGGCGTGCCTTTGGGGCGACCTTGGCGGGCGGTCTTCATTGCGTGGGCGTTGTCGATCATCGCCCGCAGGTCGGGGGCGGCGGTGGTGTGGATGTCGAGGAAATGGTTCATGTCTTGATGCTTTTTGATGGGTTGCACCGGGGGCTTTGCGCCCCCGGGCCCCCGCAGGATATTCAGGGACAGGAGATGAAGGTCATGCTGCGAGGGCCGTCGCGGCGCGGTCAAGGCGTGCGAGGGCCTCGGTGATGTCGGCCTCGGGGATATTCAAGGCGGGCAACAGGCGCAGCACGTTATCGGCGGCGGGGACCGTCAGCAGGTGCTGGGCGTAGGCGGCCTTGACCACCTCGGTCGGGGCCACCTTGCACTTCAGGCCCAGCATCAGGCCCTGCCCCCGGACGGCCTCGAACACCGCGGGGTGGGAGGCCACGAGACCCTCGAGGCCCTGGCGGAACTGCGCGGCCTTCTGGCTGACGCCGGCCAGGAAGGCGTCGTCAATCAGGTCGAGCACCTTGGCGCCGATGGCACAGCCGAGCGGGTTGCCGCCATAGGTCGAGCCGTGGGTGCCGGCTGTCATGCCCGATGCCGCGTCTTCGGTCGCCAGCACCGCGCCCAACGGGAAGCCGCCGCCGATGCCCTTGGCGACCATCATGATGTCGGGTGTGATGCCGGACCATTCATGGGCAAAGAGCTTGCCGGTGCGGCCCACGCCACATTGCACCTCGTCGAAGATGATCAGCGTGCCGGTGGCGTCGCAAAGATCGCGCAGCCCCTTGAGGCAGGCGTCGGGCAAGGTGCGGATGCCGCCTTCGCCCTGAATCGGCTCGATGATCACCGCCGCCGTCTGGTCGGTGATGGCAGTGCGCAGGGCGTCGTGGTCGCCCCAGGGCAGCTGCCGGAAGCCGGGCATCAGAGGGCCGTAACCCTTGACCATCTTTTCGGCCCCCGAGGCCGCGATGGCGCCAGTGGAGCGGCCGTGGAAAGCGCCCTCGAAGGCGATGATCTCGGTCCGCTCCGACTGGCCACCGTCGTGATGGAACCTGCGCGCCATCTTGATCGCAAGCTCCGCCGCCTCGGTGCCGGAGTTGGTGAAGAACACCGTGTCGGCAAAGGTTTCGGCGACG
>JANNNU010000026.1:0-2258 GCA_031398695.1 Paracoccaceae bacterium
CGTCGCCACTTTCCTGCCCGGAGTCTTTCCGGAGCAGTACCGGATGGGCCACGGCGTCGGCACCTACTTCGAGGCGGCCGTGGTGATCGTGGCGCTCGTCTTTGTCGGACAGGTGCTGGAACTGCGCGCCCGCGAACGCACAGGTGACGCAATCCGCGCACTACTGGACCTTGCGCCCAAGACTGCGCGACGGATCCTTCCCGACGGATCGGAATACGATGCGCCGCTGGAAAACGTCATGCAAGGCGACCGCCTTCGGGTGCGCCCAGGCGATGCGGTGCCCGTCGACGGGACAGTGATCGAAGGCCGGTCGTCATTGGATGAAAGCATGCTGACCGGTGAGTCGATGCCGGTCGAGAAAAGCCCGGGCGATCCAGTGACCGGAGCGACAATCAACAAGAACGGCAGCCTTGTGATCGAGGCGGGCAAGGTCGGAACCGATACTGTTCTGGCGCAGATCGTGGCAATGGTCTCGAACGCACGCCGGTCCCGTGCGCCGATTCAAGGGTTGGCCGACAGGGTTTCGTCGGTCTTTGTGCCGACAGTTGTCGGCATTGCGGTCCTGTCGTTCGCGGCATGGCTGGTGTTCGGACCGGAACCGGCACTGGTCTTTGCCATCGCCTCGGCGGTGTCGGTGCTGATCATCGCCTGCCCCTGCGCACTTGGGCTGGCCACGCCGATTTCGATCACCACCGCCGCGGGGCGAGGCGCGCAAGCGGGCGTCTTGATCAAGGACGCCGAAGCATTAGAGCGGATGGCCGGGGTCGACACTCTTATCGTCGACAAGACCGGCACGCTGACCATGGGCAAACCAAAGCTGACCGACACGGTGGTGCTGGGCAATTTGCAAGAGGCAGACCTGCTGTCCCTCGCGGCGGCGCTGGAGCGTGGCTCGGAGCACCCGCTCGCCGATGCAATAGTTGAAGGGGCCGCGGCGATTGGCGCGGCACGCAAGGACGTAGCAGACTTTGAGGCGGTCACCGGCAAAGGCGTGCGGGGCAAGGTCGATGGTCGCACTGTCGCGCTCGGAAACGCCGCAAGGATGCAGGACATGGGTCTGGATACAGCTCAAGCCGAAGCGCAGGCCGATGCCCTGCGCGCATTGGGCAAGACAGCCATGTTCATCGCAGTGGACGGCGCACTCTCGGGCATTGTGGCGGTCGCCGACCCAATCAAGGACAGCACCGCTCAGGCAATCAAAGAGCTCCATGCGCAGGGGCTCCGCGTCATCATGGCGACGGGCGACAACGAACGGACAGCACAGGCCGTGGCGAACAAACTCGGCATAGACGAGGTCCGTGCCGGGGTCTTGCCCGAGGCAAAGAAAGATCTGATCGACCAGTTGCGGCGTGAAGGCCACAAGATCGCCATGGCGGGGGACGGAGTGAATGACGCCCCTGCCCTTGCCGCGGCGGATGTCGGCATCGCGATGGGCACCGGTGCTGATGTGGCGATGGAGAGTGCGGGCATAACGCTTTTGGGCGGTGACCTGATGGGCATCGTTCGGGCCCGCAAACTGGCACGAGCGACCCTGCGCAACATCAAGCAGAACCTGTTCTTCGCCTTTGCCTACAATGCGCTGGGCGTGCCAATCGCAGCGGGAGTGCTTTATCCGGTCACCGGCCTGTTACTGTCTCCGATGATCGCAGCAGCAGCGATGAGCCTGTCGTCCGTCTCGGTGATTACGAATGCCATCCGGCTCAGACGAGTGGAGCTTTGAAGCTTTCAAGGCAGCCATCAACCAAAGAGGATCTCACTGCGCAGCAAGGTTAACACATGATATCTCAACACAAACCCACACCTCAGGAGAACTTACGATGACCATCGCAAAGACAATATTGGCGGCGGCGCTCGCCGCAACAACATTCTCAACCCCAGTGTCTGCCCAGGATGCGGCATTCAAGTTGCCGGAGCAGTGCACCGCTGCAAAGGCATCTGGCGGAATGGATCATTCGGCCATGGGTCACGGCGACGGGCAAGCCAACCCGGCTGACGGCATGGACGCTGGCATGATGGAAATGATGGGGATGGGAGCTGTCGATCTTGAGTCAATGCCTGCTCATGTCAAAGAGAACATGGACAAGATGATGGTGACGATGCCCGCGATGCACGAAGGCATGATGATCGAAAACCCCGACGTGGCCTTCGCATGCGGAATGATTGCGCACCACCAGGGCGCCATCGACATGGCTCAGGTGCTGCTGGCACATGGCGAGAACCCGGAGATGCGCAAGCTGGCCGATGAAATCATCGCCGCA
>JANNNU010000233.1:0-22065 GCA_031398695.1 Paracoccaceae bacterium
GACGTAGACCAGCGCGTTCATCCGCCACAGCGGTTGCTCCACCCGGATCGCATCAAACATGCGCTGCACCCGGCGGGCGATGTCCGGGTCATAACTCGGCACCGGCGTGTGGATGCCCGTCAGCGGCCGTCCGATCTTTTCCGCGAGTGACCAACTGGCCGGAAAGCAAAGCGCCGCCCCCGTCAGTCGATGCTCGTGGCCGTCATGCTGCATGAGGCACAGATCTTCCTGCACCAGGCGGCACAGGGTTTTCAGCGGATGCTTGCGGTCCAGCGGCACTTCGATACCGTCGGGCCGGCCTGCCGTGTGTTCGCTGATCAGATAGCCTGGCTGCCGCGCAAGCCGCGCGAGGATCACCTCGTAAAGTTCAACCCCAGCGTCGTGGCCTTCGTCCAGCAGCGCGTGAACCCGGTCCGGAACCGCAGCCAGCAACCGGTCACGCTCTGCCATCTGCCCGGCAAACGCATCGTCCACCCGCAACCAGTTGTCTGCCTCGACCGGCAGGACTCCGGGCAAGCGGGCGGTGCGGGGGTCCATCCACGGGCAGAACGGCAAGGCGGATTGCAGGATCAGGGTCATGCCGCAGGTGTAGCGACGCCGCCGCCATGAAACCCGAAATCCGACATCGGCGGTCGCGTGCAGGACAGCCCGCGCAGGTGTGATCGGAAACCCTGCCGCAAACGGAGGCCAGCGATGAACCAGCATTATTCCGACCGCCGCAAGATCGACCCCACCCGCGGTGCCACGCTGGGGGATGGCACGCCCAACGATGCGGACCGCGTGGAAATCGGGCCGACCCAACTTGCCTTCGCCGAATGGGCGGCTGCGGGGTTGGCCTTGCCCGTTCTGGGTCGGATGCGGGAGTACCGTTGGGCACGTCTGGTGCAGGCGCTGGCGGATCGCGATTATGGCGGGCTGCTGCTCTATGATCCGCTGAACATCCGCTATGCAACCGACACCACCAACATGCAGTTGTGGAACACGCACAACCCGTTTCGCGCCTGCCTGATCTGCGCCGACGGGCACATGGTGATGTGGGAATACAAGAATTCGCCGTTCCTCGTGACGTTCAATCCGCTGGTCAAGGAACTGCGGTCGGGTGCCACGTTCTTTTACAACTCGACCGGCGACCGGGGCGTGGCGGCGGCCAAAGGCTTTGCCGCGCAGGTGGACGAGGTGATGCGCGCCCATGCCGGGACCAACCGACGGCTGGCGGTGGACAAGATCATGGTCCACGGCCTGCGCGCGCTGGAGGCGATCGGGTTTCAGGTGATGGAAGGCGAAGAGGTGACCGAGCGCACCCGCGCCATCAAGGGCCCCGACGACATCGCCGCGATGCGCTGCGCCCACCACGCCTGCGAAAGCGCGATCGCCGAGATGGAGACGTTCGCGCGCTGCGACATTCCGCTGGGGGGCGTGTCGGAAGATGCGGTTTGGGCCGAACTGCACGCGGGCAACATTCGCCGTGGGGGAGAATGGATCGAGACGCGACTGCTGGCATCCGGCCCGCGCACCAATCCGTGGTTTCAGGAATGCGGACCGCGGATCATCCAGAACAACGAGATCGTCGCCTTCGACACCGATCTGATCGGGGCCTACGGCTTTTGTATCGACATCAGCCGCACATGGTGGATCGGCGACCAGCGGCCGACCAATGCGATGATTTCCGCCATGCACCATGCCCGCGAACACATCGACACGAACATGGCCCTCTTGAAACCCGGCGTGTCGATCAAGGAGCTGGTGTTCGGCGGGCACCAGTTAGATGGGCAATACGACAAGGGCAAGTATTCGTGCCGGATGCACGGGGTCGGGCTGTGCGACGAGTGGCCCTATGTCACCTACCCCGATGGCTGGACCGAAGGCGCGTTCGATGCGGTGCTGGAGCCGGGGATGACGATCTGTGTCGAGGCGCTCGTCAGCCCTGAAGGCGGCGACTTCTCGATCAAGCTCGAGGATCAGGTGCTGATCACCGAAACGGGGTTCGAGAATCTGACGACCTATCCATTCGACGCGGCCCTGATGGGACACTAAACCCGACCCGCGAAGGACGGGGGTTTCACACCTCCCCAGCCCGGCCACAGGCCGGGCGTGCCTCGCGGAAAACCTCCACCGGAGGTTTTCTTGTCGCTCGCAACCCTTAGGATATTTGGACCAATGTGAAAGAGCCGGGTCAGATCTGCTTTTGCGGCATCTGCACGCGCAAGCCGTCCAGTGCAGCCGACACCTTCAGCTGGCAGGTCAGGCGCGAGCGAACGGGGTCAGGCTGCCAGGCGAAATCCAGCATGTCCTCTTCCATCGCGTCCTTTTTCGGAAGGCGGTCCACCCAGGCGGGATCGACATAGACATGGCACGTCGAACAGGCGCAGGCCCCGCCGCAATCCGCCTCGATGCCGGGAATGCCGTTGTCGCGCGCGCCTTCCATCACGGTCAGGCCATTGGCGACCTCGACCACATGTTCCTTGCCGCCGTGTTCCACATAGGTGATCTTCGCCATGGACTTGCCTTTGCTCGCGCTGGGATTTCCCCCGACATAGGCCAAATCGCGCGGGTTTGCCAGTGGGGTGACCTGCGGGGCCCGGGCTTGCGCCGCGGCGCAGATGTTCTATCTTCGTTCCCATGACGACACACCGTCCCAACAGCTGGCCCCGCCCGCCTGCCGCCCTGCCCGCCGCCCGGCTGACCGAACCGCCCGGCGGGGCGCGGGTCTGCGTGGCCGGACTGGTGCTGCTGCGTCAGCGCCCTGGCACCGCCAAGGGGGTGATCTTCGTCACGCTGGAGGACGAGACAGGCACCGCCAACATTGTCGTCTGGGCGTCGGTCTATGAACGGTTCCGCCGCGCGGTGATTTCGGGCAGGCTGCTGCGGGTCACCGGACGGCTGCAGCGCGAGGCGGGCGTGGTGCACGTGGTGGCCGAACTGATCGAGGATCTGTCGCCCCTCCTCGACCGGCTGTTGCACCCCGATTTCAAACCCGACGGTGTGCGGGCCGGCGATCAGCCGTAGGGTTTCGCTGGCAGCGATTTGGCGCTATGCTGCCATCCACAACAGGCCGGGCGCAACCGGCGCAGATCGGGCAGAGGCATGGCGCGGCGGTTCATCGGGATGGGATTGGTCTGCCTTGCTGCCGCCTGCCAATCGGCGGTGGTGGTCGAGGCGCCGGCACGGGCCCAGCTGGCGGACGAAATCCTGCGAACCAGCCCACCGGACAGTGACGGCACCACCTGCTGGGCCGCCGAAGTGACGCCGGCGATCATCGAAACCGTCAGCGAGCAAACCCTTGCCAGCCCCGAGATCCGCGATGCCCAAGGCCAGATCGTGACGCCCGCCAGCTTCCGCAGCACGACGCGGCAGCGCATCGTACAGGACCGTGACGAAGTGTGGTTTCGGGCACCCTGCCCCGCGGAAATGACCGTCGACGTCATCGCGACGCTGCAACGCGCGTTGAAGGCGCGGGGGCTTTACCGCGCGCCCTTGACCGGAGTGATGGACCCGCCCACCACCGAGGCGATACGGCGGTTTCAGGCCGAACGCGGGCTCGACAGCCCGCAATTGTCGCTGGCCGCCGCGCAGGAACTGGGCATCATCTCGACGGCGCTGGACGAGCTATGACCGACTGGCAACCGGCCTGCGAAGCGCATGTTCTGGCCACCGGCGGGCTCGACGGGGCCCATGACCTTGGCCACTTGCGCCGGGTCTGGCGGCAGGCACAGGCAATCGCGGCGGACGAGGCGGGGGCCGACCGTGACGTGCTGCAGGTCGCCTGTTTTCTGCACGATCTGGTCAACCTGCCGAAAACTCACCCCGACCGCAGCGCGGCGTCCCGGCTTTCGGCGGATGCCGCCGTGGCCTGGCTGGAAACGCAAGCCTTTGCCTCCGAAAAGCTGCCTGCCGTGCACCACGCGATCCACGCCCACAGCTTCAGCGCCGGCATTCCACCGCAAACACTCGAAGCTCGCATCGTGCAGGATGCAGACCGGCTGGAGGCACTGGGCGCGATCGGTATCGCGCGAATGTTCCATGTGGCGGGATCGACCGGCGGGGCGCTGTTCGACGATGTAGACCCGATGGCGCTGCAACGGGCGCTGGATGACCGGGCCTTTGCGCTGGACCATCTGCAAGTCAAGCTGTTCGGACTGGTCGACACCATGCAAACTGCGACTGGCCGCGCCATCGCGAACGAACGGGCAGACTGGATGGCCTCGTTCCGGACGCGGCTGTTGACCGAAATCTCATAGCGAAAGGGCGGCAGGTCACCCCGCCGCCCCCATTGGTTCGCAACCCTGTCAGCCGATCATTCCAGCGACAGCGCCACAAAGCGCGGGTCGCCAGCGCGGCGGACCAGAAGCAACAGCGACTTGCGTCCGGCGTCCTTGGCCTCGGCAACCCGGTCCTGCATGTCCTGCAACCGCACGACCTTCTGCTGACCGGCCTCGGTCACCACGTCGCCATCGCGCAGACCCTTGGCATACGCCTCCGACGCCTGATCGACCGACGTCACGGCAAGACCGCTGGCCGACGCATCAAGGCCCAGTTGCGTGGACAGTTCCGGCGTCAGCGGGGTCAAGGTCATGCCCAGAACCACGGCTTCGGCCGGTTCGGGCGCCGGGGCCGCCGCGACGGGGGTGCTTTCGGCCTCGGCCTCTTCGCGACGCCCAAGGGTGACTTGCAGCGTTTCCCGCTGACCGTCGCGCAGCACGATCACTTCGACCGCCTCGCCGATTGGGGCATCGGCCACGCGGCGCACCAGATCACGGGTGTCGGTGACCGGATTGCCGTCAAAGCTTTGCACCACATCGCCCGCCAACATCCCGGCATCGCGTGCCGGACCTTCGGGCACGTCGGTGATCAGCGCGCCTTCGGCCACGGCCAGCCCGATCGCTTCGGCCACGTCCGGGGTCACGTCCTGAATGCGGACACCCAGCCAGCCGCGACGGGTTTCGCCGAACTCCTGCAACTGCGCGACGACCTTGGTCACCACGTTCGACGCCATCGAGAAGCCGATGCCGATCGAGCCGCCGGTCGGCGACAGGATCGCGGTGTTCACCCCGATAACCTGACCATTCATGTTGAACAGCGGACCACCCGAGTTGCCCTTGTTGATCGCCGCGTCGGTCTGGATGAAATCGTCGTAGCTGCCCTGCAATTCACGACCCCGGGCCGACACGATCCCGGCGCTGACGGAAAAGCCCTGACCCAGCGGGTTGCCCATCGCCACGACCCAGTCGCCGACGCGCATCGCATCGCTGTCGCCGAAGGAAACGAACGGCAGTGGCTCCGGGCTTTCGACCTTCAAGAGGGCGATGTCGGTCTTGGTGTCGGTGCCGACGAGTTTCGCATCCAGCCGTTCACCGGAAAAGAACTCGATCGAAATCTGGTCGGCGCCTTCGATGACATGGTTGTTGGTGACGATATAGCCGTCGGCAGAGATCACAAAGCCCGACCCCAGCGCCTCGGACCGGCGCGGCTCGGAACCGCCCGGCGGTCCGCCGTTACGATCCTCGAACTCGCGGAAAAACTCTTCGAAGGGCGAGCCTTCGGGCACGATGGGGGCACCTTGCGTCGGCGCTGCGACCAGCGCGGAGGTGGTGATGTTCACGACCGACGGGCTGATCTGTTCGGCCAGATCGGCAAAGCTTTCGCCTTCGCCCTGCGCATTGGCCTGGGTGACTTGTGACAAGGCAAGCGACAGGCCAAGACCCACGGCCAGCATCAGTCGCGCGGGGGCTGTCCGGGGGTTGGTCCGGTTGGGAAGAATTGCAGCAAAGGTTGCGGATCGCATGACGTTCCATTCTCCATAAAGATGCGCCGGGGTCCGGACGGGCACCGCGCCTGTTGCAATATTTGGGGTCGGGACGCAAAAGCGCAAGGCAATCCCCATCGCGCTGCGTCACTCCGCTGTGATGCAGTGTGCCATGACCCGATGCCTGCGACAATCGGTCAGGTGCCGATCCAGCGAGCGGCCGCCACCAGCGCCACGCCTAGTGCCACCGAAGCCAGACCGTAGGCGCGTCGCTGGTCGGGCGTCAGTGCGGCCAGCAGGGTCAGGACCTGTTCCAGACGCAAAGGGGCCAGTGCAAGCACCAGCCCCTCGACCACCAGAACCAGCCCAAAGGCCAGCAGGATCATGTTCATGGCGCGGGCGCGGCCACCGGTGCCGGCTCTGCCACCGGATCGACCGTCGCCTCGGCCGGGGCCGGGACTGGGACCGTAGCCGTCTGCGGCGACAGTTCGGGGGCCCGTTCGGTTCGCAGATAGTCGAAGAACTCGCTGTCGGGCTGCATCACCATCGATGTATTTCCCGACTGCAAGGCGCGTTCATAGCTGGTCAACGACCGGGTGAATGCAAAGAACTCGGGGTCGCGGCCGAACGCCTCGGCATAGATGCCGGTGCGCTCGGCATCAGCCTCACCGCGGATGACTTCGGCGTTCTTGCGCGCTTCGGAGGTCAACTCGACCACCGTCCGATCGGCCGACGCCCGCACCCGTTGCGCCGCCTCGTTGCCGCGTGCGATCTCGTCCGCCGCCTCGCGTTCACGTTCGGCCCGCATCCGGCCATAGGTCGCGGCAAGGTTTTGCTCGGGCAGGTCGGTGCGCGTCAGACGCACGTCGATCACATCCACGCCCAACGATTGCGCCTCGCGACGGGCGATGTCGCGGATCTGGTTCATCAGCGCTGTGCGGTCTTCAGACAACACGCGGTTTGACGGCACCCGGCCCAGCACCTCGGGGATGGCGTTGTTCAGAATGCCGGCCAGCAACTGCTGGGCGCGTTCGATCCCGACCACGCCGACGGATTCGCGAAAGCGGACCAGATCGACAATCTGCCAGCGCGCGAAGGCATCGACGACCAGACGGCGGTCGTCCGACATGGTGACTTCCAGCGGCGGCGTGGGCAGGCTCAGGATGCGGCCGTCGTAACGCACGACGTCCTGGATCAACGGGATCTTGAAGCCCAGACCCGGCTCTTCCTTGATCTGCTTGACCTGGCCGAATTGCAGCACCAGCGCCTTTTCGCGTTCATCGACGATGAACAGCGACGACAGGATGCCGACGACCAGCACGAAGATCACGGCGGGGATGATAAAGGGGCGCATCAGTTGGTTCCTCCGGTCGTCGTCGTGGTGCTGGCGGCGGCCGGCGCCATGCTTCGGTTCAGCTCGTTCAGCGGCAGGAACGGCACGACTCCCTGCCCGCCTTCGCCCGCGCCGACACCGTCAAGGATCACCTTGTTCATGCCGCCCAGAACCCGCTCCATGGTTTCCAGATACATCCGCTTGCGCGTCACATCCGGGGCCTTGACGTATTCGTTGTAGACCGAAAGGAACCGGCTCGCCTCACCCTGCGCGTTGTTGACCACCTGCGCCCGGTAGGCTTCGGATTCTTCCGCCAGCCGCGCGGCCTCACCGCGAGCGCCCGCCGTCACGCGGTTGGCATAGGCGTCGGCCTCGTTTTCCAGCCGGACGCGTTCCTGCTGTGCGGCCTGCACTTCGCGGAAGGCGTCGATCACCTCGGTCGGGGGCGCCGCCTTGGCGAAGTTCACGCGGACCACGCTGATGCCGGCCTGATAGCTGTCGAGCGTTCCCTGCACAGCCGCCCGCACGTCGTTGGCGATCACGCCGCGATCGCGATTCAGGATCGGCGACAGTTCCGACCGCGCGATGATGTCGCGCATCGCGGATTCGCTGACCGCCCGGATGGTGTCGGCGGGATCAGACAGGTTGAACAGGAATTCCGACGGGTCGGCGACGCGCCAGACCACCTGAAACTCGATATCCACGATGTTCTGGTCGCGGGTCAGCATCAGGCCGGTGTCCATCTCGCCGCCCAGACCGGTGCCGATGTCAGTCGACCGCTCGCCCGTCACCTGAACGATTTCCGCCTGCACCAGCGGCCAAGGCGCAAAGTTCAGGCCCGGATTGCCGATCGTGCTGAATTCACCAAGGAACAACTCGACCGAGCGTTCTTCGGGCCTCACGGTGTAGACCGACACGAACGTCCACAACGCGACCGCCGCCAGCCCGCCCAAGATCAGGCCATTGCGCGTGAAAAGCGGTCCTTCTGGCAGGCCCACGGGACCACGGCCGTTGCCGCCGCCCCCGTTGCCACGGCTACGCCCGCCCATCAGGACGCGCAACTGCTCCTGGCCCTTTTTCATCAGCTCTTCGATCTCGGGCATCTGCGGACCCTCGCCCGGGCGTCGGCCGCCATTGGGCCGCCGATCGCCCTCGCGGTCGTCATCCCCCGGACCTTTGCCCGAGCCGCCGCCGCCCCAAGGACCTCCGTTACCTGCCATTGACCTGTCTTCCCTTTGTTTGCGTCTTGTGCCTTTAACTGGGCATCATGGCGCGAAAATCAAGCTGTTATTCTGGCTGCCACCGCCCTGCAACGCCGTGTGTCAGACCCGCCTCACCGGGTGGCGCATGGTGACGAGCTCTTCCGACATGGTGGGGTGCACGGCAACGGTCCGGTCGAAATCCTCCTTGGTCGCCCCCATCCGGATGGCGATCGCGGCAAGCTGGATCATCTCTCCGGCCTCGGGACCGACGATGTGGCAACCGAGCACCCGGCGGGTTTCGGCATCCACCACCAGCTTCATCAGAACCCGGTCCGGCTGTGCGATGAAAGCGGTTTTCATCGGGCGAAACGCGGCGACATAGACGTCGACCGGGCCCGCCTCGCGCGCGTCCTCTTCCGACAGGCCGACCGAGCCGAGCTCCGGCTGGGTGAACACGGCGGAGGCGACCATCGCATGATCCGCGGTGGTCGGAATGCCCCGAAACACCGTGTCGGCAAAGGCATGGCCTTCACGGATCGCCACGGGCGTCAGGTTAATGCGGTCGGTCACATCGCCCACGGCATAGATCGAAGGCACCGCCGTCTGGCTGTAGTCGTCGACGACGATCTCGCCTTTGCGCCCGATCTGAACGCCCAACGGCTCTAGTCCCAGGCCCGTGCTGTTGGGTCGCCGCCCGGTGGCGTACAGCACCAGATCGAACGTCTGGTCCGACCCGTCGGTCGATATCGCCTGAATGCCCTGCGCCGTCCGCTCCAGCCGCATCACGTCGGTGCCGCAGCGAATGTCGATCCCGCGCTCTTGCATCGCATTGGCCACATGGCCGCGCGCCTCGTCGTCGAAGCCGCGCAGGATCTGCGCGCCTCGGTAGTATTGCGTCACTTTGACGCCCAGACCGTGCAGGATGCAGGCAAATTCCGACGCGATGTATCCGCCGCCCACCACCAAAGCGCGCTGCGGCAGTTCGGGCAGATGGAACATCTCGTTCGAGGTGACGGCCAGTTCGGCTCCCGGTATTTCGGGCACAAAGGGGCGCCCGCCCGTGGCGACCAGAATGTGCTTTGCCGTCAGCCGCTGCCCGTCGCCCAGCGCCACCGTATGCGGATCGACCACCGTGGCGCGGGTGTCGTAGAGCGTTACGCCGGCTTTGGTCAGGGTGGCGCGGTAGGCCTGTTCCAGCCGCGCCAGTTCGGATTCGAGCGTGGTGCGAAAGCGCGGCCAGTCGAACGTGCCCAGGCTCACGTCCCATCCATAGGCCTGTGCCTCGGCCATGGCGGACGGAAAGCCCGAAGCGAACACCATCAGCTTCTTAGGCACGCAACCCCGGATTACGCAGGTGCCGCCCATCCGGCTTTCCTCGGCCAGACCGACCCGCGCGCCGCCTTCGGCGCTGGCGATCCGCGCCGCACGCACGCCACCCGAGCCGCCCCCGATGACGAAAAGATCATAATCGAAGGCCATGGATCAATCCCCCAGGTCGGCAAAGATGTTCAGGCTGGGGGCAAACTCGATCCGGTCATCGGTTTCGGAGCCGGCATTGATGTCGCGCACCGTCACGCGACCTTCGGGGTGGCCAATGATCACGATGTCGCAGATGTCGATGAACAGTCCGTTTTCGACGACGCCGGGGATCTGGTTCAGCACCATGGCCAACTGACGCGGATTGGCGATGCGCTTGAGGTGCAGATCGACGAGATAGTTCGCCTCGTCCGTCACCAGAGGCGCTGCCCCGTTCATCCGCACCGTCACGTCGCGACCCATCACGTCCATCGACACCAGCACCTCTTCAATCAGCGCCTTGGTGGTCTGCCACCCGAACGGGATGATCTCGACCGGCAACGGAAAACTGCCCAGCGCGGTCACCTCCTTGGCTGCGTCCGCGATGACGATCATCTGGTCGCTAGCGGTCGCGACGATCTTTTCCTGCAGCAAGGCCGCGCCGCCGCCCTTGATCAGCGCGAGGTTGGCGTCAAATTCATCTGCGCCGTCGATGGTCAGATCGAGCCACTTCGCCTCGTCGAGGCTGACCACCCGGATGCCCACCTGCCGCGCGAGTTGCGCCGTCCGGGTCGAGGTGGGAACCCCGACCACTTTCAGCCCCTCTTCGCGCACCCGTTCACCCAGACAGCGCACCATCCACGCGGCGGTCGATCCGGTGCCAAGACCCACCTTCATGCCGGTTTGCACAAAATCGACCGCACGTTTGGCGGCGACGAATTTGGCTTTGTCGATCGGGGACAAGTCGGCGGCCATCGGCGTTCTCCAGCAAGGGTCTGAACGCTTATAGGCAATCGACCGGTCCGGGGCAACGTGCAGGGCGGGCCGGTTCGGTCCGCGTCACGCGCCCGGATCGAGCACCGCCAGCGCCCGCCTGACCTCGGCCATGGTCACGGTATTGTCGCCGTTCTGGTCACAGGCGAGGACCGCGCGCGCCATGGCCGCCTCCGCTTCGGACACCTGACGCAGGCTTTCGGCGCCGGCATGCGCGGCCAGTTCGTCCCGGCTGACGACCCCGTTGCCGTCGGCATCGGCGCGGCTGTGGGTCGTGATCAGACGCGCGCGGGTGGCGGCGCTGGCCGCCCCTGCGGCGGTCGCGAGTTCAGCCCCGGAGACCGCGCCGTCGCCATCCAGATCCGCCGCCAACAGCCGCCGCTGCGCCGACGCCCGCGCACCGGCCCGATCGAGGGCGATCGAGCGTTCGATCCCCGCGGCATCGATGCTGCCCCCTGCGCCGAAACCGTGGATCAGCAAGGCCGCAAGATCGAGGAACCGGTCGGGACCTGCCTTGATTTTCTTCAGCATCGGCTCTGGCAAGACCGGGGCGACATCGGCCCGCGCAGGCAGCATCCACAGCAGGGCACACAGGATCAGGATAAAGAGACGCATGATTTCCTCGGACTTCGCGTGGACCGACTGTCGTCCAATAGGGGTTAACGGAAAATGAACGGATCAGGAACAACTGGCGAAATCCGGCGTTTTTCGCCGCTTTCCCCCAACGCATGTCGCTTTGGGCGTGCCACCGTTCGCGCAGGCCGCCATACTTGGCGCGTCGAACCAAGGTCAGACCCCATGTATGTGCTGCACTGCTCTCCCGACTCGGCCTCCACGATCGTTCGGCTGGCGCTGACCGAACTTGGCGTTGCACACGAATGTCACCTGATCGACCGTTCCGGCGGCGCGCTCGAAAGTCCGGGCTACCGCGCGATGCAGCCGATGGGGCTGATCCCCGCCTTGGAAACGCCGAATGGCCCGATGTTCGAAACCGGGGCCATACTGCTTTATCTGGCCGATCGTCACGGCGGGCAGGACGCGCGGTTCGCACCCGCCGCCGGCGACGCACAGCGCGCCGATTGGCTCAGCTGGTTCATCTTCACCAACAATTCGATCCACACCACGCTGATGCAGATGTTCTATCCCGACCGCGTCGCAGGGCCCCCGGCGGGAGCGGACGTGCTGGCAGGCGCACGGCGGCGGATGCTGGGCCATCTCGCGCATCTCGAGGCCAAGGCCGCCACGACCCCCGTCTGGCTCGCGCCCGACGCGCCGTCGATGCTGGGCTACTACATCGGCGTCCTGATGCGGTGGCTCGCCCAGTCTCCGCCGGACGCTGCCGGGCACATTTCCAGCGGCGATTACCCTGCCTTGCGCAGAATGTTGACCGCGCTGGAAACCCGGCCCGCCGCGCTGACCGTGGCACAAGCCGAAGCGCTTGGCCCGACGATCTTCACCAACCCCGCCTTCTGAACCGGAGCCCGCATGTTTCTGTCCGTCTTCGACATGTTCAAGGTGGGGGTCGGGCCCTCGTCATCGCACACGATGGGCCCGATGGTCGCGGGGGCCCGGTTTTTGGACACGCTGCGCGGCTCGCCCTTTCACCCCAAGGGACTGAAGGCGTCGCTGCACGGGTCGCTCGCGTTCACCGGCGTGGGCCATGCAACGGACCGCGCAACGATCCTGGGGCTGGCCGGGTTCGAACCAGCAACCTATGACGCCGACCGCGCCGAGGCGGCGCTCGAGGCGATCAAGACCACGAAGCTGGTTCACCCGTCCGGCCTGCCGGCACTGGCCTTTGACCCGGGCCGCGACCTTTTGTTCGACTATGGCCCCGCCCTGCCCGGCCACGCCAACGGGATGATCCTGAAGGCCACGGATGCGCAGGGCGACGTCATCCTGCAGGAAACCTACTATTCGATTGGGGGCGGGTTCGTTCTGACCGCCGACGAGATTGCCGAGGCGGGCGGTACCAAGCGCAACACCCGCGCCGACGTGCCATTTCCGTTCCAGACGGCGGACGAGATGCTGGCCATGGCCCGCGCCTCGGGCCTGTCGATCGCCGCGATGAAGCGCGCAAACGAACTGCGGTTCCGCACCGCGGCCGAACTCGATGCAGGAATGGCTCGCATCTGGGCGGTCATGACGGACTGCATCAACCGGGGCATGGCGGGAACGGGTATCCTGCCGGGGGGGCTCAAGGTGCGGCGGCGTGCCAAGGGCATCCACGATGCGCTGATTGCCGAGCGCGGCCTGAACATGTCCGCGCCGCACGTCATCAACGACTGGATGAGCGTCTATGCGATTGCGGTGAACGAAGAGAACGCGGCCGGGGGCCAGGTGGTGACCGCCCCGACCAACGGGGCGGCGGGCGTGGTGCCGGCGGTCATCCGGTATTACCTCGATCACGTGCCTGGCGCTTCGCAAGCAAGGGTTGGCGATTTCATGCTAACGGCGGCGGCGGTGGGCGGGCTGGTGAAGCACAACGCCTCGATCTCTGGCGCGGAATGCGGCTGCCAGGCCGAGGTGGGGGCCGCAGCGGCGATGGCGGCGGCGGGGCTGGCGGCCGTGCTGGGCGGCACGCCCGAGCAGGTGGAAAATGCAGCCGAAATCGCGCTCGAGCATCATCTGGGCATGACCTGCGATCCGGTGCGGGGCCTCGTTCAGGTGCCCTGCATCGAGCGCAACGGGCTGGGCGCGATCAAGGCGGTGTCGGCGGCCAGCCTCGCGCTGCGCGGCGATGGCATCCACCTCGTCAGCCTCGACAACTGCATCGAGACGATGCGGCAGACCGGAGCTGACATGCACGAAAAATACAAGGAAACCTCATTGGGCGGGTTGGCGGTCAACGTGCCGAACTGCTGATGGGACAAGACCGTATCCTGCACGGCGTGGCGCTGATGTTGGCGTTTTGCGTTCTGGCGCCGCTGCTCGACGTAGCGGCCAAGATCGCGACGGAAACGGTGCCAGTGGGCCAGATCACCACGGCGCGGTTCGTGGTTCAGGCCGCGCTGATGCTGCCAATCGCGCTGGCGATTCGAGTGCCGCTGCGGATGCCGCCGCGCCTGTGGGGGTTGATGCTGGCGCGGGCGGCAGTGCTGATCGTGTCGACCTATTGCTTTATCGCCGCGACGCAAGTGATGCCGATTGCCGACGCACTGGCCATCGTGTTCGTCGAGCCGTTCATCCTGCTAATCCTTGGCCATCTGATCTTTGGCGATTCCGTCGGTCCCCGTCGTATCGGCGCGAGTGTGGTCGGATTTGGCGGAGCGATGCTGGTGATCCAGCCGTCACTGGCCGTCTTTGGCTGGGTGGCGCTGTTCCCGCTGGGCACGGCTGTGCTGTTCGCCGTCTACATGCTGGTCACGCGCGCCATGTCGGCGGCTGTGCATCCGGTGACGATGCAGTTGCACACGGCGCTGGTCGGCTCGGCGATCTGCCTGCCGCTGATGGTACTGGCAAACGGCAGCGGGTGGGTGGAATTAGATCCGGTCCTGCCGCGCGGGCTGGACTGGCTTTGGCTTTTCGGCGTCGGCTTCTGGGCCGCCGTCAGCCACATGTGCATGACCTACGCGCTGAAGTTCGCGCCGTCGGCCACCTTGGCCCCGCTGCACTATCTGGAAATCGTGTCGGCGGTGGCTTTGGGGTTCTGGGTGTTCGGCGATTTCCCCAACCCGCTGACCTGGGCCGGGATCGCCATCATCGTCGCATCCGGACTTTACATCATCTACCGCGAGCGCCTCACCGCAGCGACAGCGCGTCGAGCACGGCAGGCAGCGTCCGCTGCGGCAGAATGACCAGCATGCCGGGCGCGTCAAAGCAAAGCGTGACCTCGGCTGCGGCCACCTCGTTCGACGTGCCGGTGCGGGCGTCGGGGGCAAAGTCCAGCCCGTCGATCGGCCAGCGAAGTCCGATCGACCGCCCCTTGACCGGCCGCATCGGAAACAGCGACAGCCGCGACCCCACCGGCAGGTTCAGCGTGATCTGCCGCGGCGCCAGAAACGTCACATCCCCCTGCCCGACCAGCAGACAGGTCCGGTGGGCGTGACGCACCAGCGTGTTCAGCGCAGCCAGCCCGTGATCCAGCCGCGCACCCGAAAAGCCCAAGCCCACGACGAACGGCGCGGCAATGCTGCGCAGCGCCTTGTCGAAATCGGTAGTGTCCTGTTCGGGGATCAGATGAACCGCATCTCCAAGGTCCGCCCGTGCCTGTGCCGAGATCGAATCGAGATCGCCGATCACCGCCTCGGGGCGGTGCCCCAGCCGCAGCAGCCGGTCCGCGCCGCCATCCGCTGCCACAAGCCGCGGCGCGACCGCCATACTGCGCACCAGCGTTGCCCGCGTCAGCGGACCACCGCCCACCAGCGTTACTCCCAACAAAGACTGGACAATCGGGATTGTCATTTTGGTATTGTTGCCCAATTGCGGCAGGACATCGGTTTCGGGGTCACAATCAATCCTTCAAATAACCCTGTTCTGTCCATGCATTTGCACATGTGAACAGCGAATGTGTCGGCAACACGTATGGCAGAAGGCTAGCCTCGAATGATTGGTGCCAGTAAAATTCTAACCGTCTCCTACGGCACCTTCTCGTGCACCTTGGAGGGTTTTGACGATCCCTTCAACACGATGCGCGCAATTGCTGAATACTTTCGGGATCTTGCCGCCGAGGACCGGTATTTCGGGGCAGAGCCGCCGACGCCGGATGCCGCCATGCTGCACCGGATCGCCGAACGCGAAATCAACCGGCGGGTCGAGGCGAACATTCAGGAAAACGGTGTGATTCTGCGGGCTGGCGACGTTGAGGTCAACCGACCCGCGACGGGTCGCGCAGCACCGGCGGTCGCGGCACCTGCCGTCTTCGCACCGACTGAGTTCGCACCGACCGAGTTCGCGCCCGCCGAGATCGCACCGGCCTTGGCCGACCCGAACGAAGACGATTCTGTCACCAGCCGTCTGGCGCGTCTGCGCGAAGCGCAGGCCTTGGCCGAACAGGCCGCCGCAGACACGAACGCGGAATCCGACGCGATCCCGGTCATGGACAGCAACGACGACGAAGATGCCGGTTCTTTAGAATCGGCGATGGCGCAATCCGACGTGTGGGACGCGCCCGTGGCAGACGACACGATCGCGTCCGTCATGGCCAACCTTGGCGTACCGGATGCGGATGCAGCACAGAACGTGGTAGCCGAAGCCTTTGACGACGCAACCCGCGACGCCGACGCTTTGGCGGATATCGAAACCGTTGACGAACTGCCGTCCGACGAACCCCAGCCGACCGAGGTTGCGACCTGGCCGCTGGTCGACGACGTGGCCATTGCGACCGATGCGACACTCGACATGGCCCCGGTCGGCTCGGACGACGATAGCATCGACCAATTGCCCCCGCAGTCCGACACCGCATTCGACACCACGCAGGACGAAACCGCCGCCGACAGTGCGGCAGGCCATGCCATGCACGACGACGCCAGCTTGCAGGCGACCTTGGGCGCGATGATCGACCCCGAGGAGGATGACATGCCGGTCGTCGTCCCCGTCGCCGACAAACCCGTGGCCGACACCGGGATGTTCGACGCGCAGTATTTCGAGACGGGTACGCCGGAAATAGACGACGCCGACGCTCTGCACAGCGACGACTCGCCGCAACATGATATGCAAGACGATGCGCCGATTGCCGCGACCGTAATCGAAGATGACGCGGGACCCGCTGGCCCACACGACGCGCAGCCTGATATAGCAGCAGCCGCGCCAGATCCGGAAGTGATGGAGGACGACCGGCCATCCGACGCGCCTGAAACCGACGTGGCCCCCGCCCCGCAGCGCGACACGCTGGCGGACGAACGGTTGCAGCGCGCCCGCGCCCGGGTGATCAAGATCCGGCGGATCGACGTCGGTGCCGCCCCTGCGACGCCTGCCTCCGTATCCGACCCGGCGCCGGACACCGCCGCGCCGGATGCCTCGGTATCCGCCCTGTCCCCTGAAGCTGAGGCCGAACTGCAGCGCGAACTCTCCAGCCTCGAGGCAGATCTGGCACCCGGTGCCGATCCGGCAGCCGACGCGCAAACGCCCCCGAAACCCGCGTCGGCGGATGATACGGTGAACCGCCTGATCTCGCAGACCAATGCCGCGATGGAAGGTCCGGAAAACAAGCGGCGTCTGGCCGCCATCGCCCATCTGAAGGCCGCCGTTGCAGCTACGTTCGCCGACCGCCGGGCCAATGCGACACCGTCGCAGCCGGGCCCGGACGAACAGATGGATCCCTACCGCGAGGATCTGGACCGCGTGGTGCGCCCCCGCCGTCCGTCGCTGGTCAATCCGGGCACGCAGGATGCCGCTGCGTCCCCTGCGCGCCCGACCCTGGAAAACCGTCCGGCACCGCTGGTGCTGGTGTCGGCGCAGCGGATCGACCGGCCCGCCACTGCCGTGCCTGCGGCAGCCGCTTTGCCCGTGCGCCCGCGCCGGGTGACGACGGACCTGATCGCGGCAGACACGGCGCTTGATCCCGAGCACGGCTCATCGACCGCGCAGCAGGCCAACGACGGGTCGGAAGACGGCATGCTGATCGAAGATGACGTAAACAACATCTTTTCCGACCCGACTCAGCCCTTCGCCGAGTTTGCCGAACGGCTCGGTGCAGTGACCATGCCCGACCTGATGGAAGCCGCCGCGGCCTATTGCGCCATGCAACTGGGCCGCGAGCAATTCACCCGACCCCTTTTGCTGCAACAGATCGCGGACCTGCCGACCGGTGACGCCTACAACCGCGAAGATTGCCTGCGCGGGTTCGGCACTCTGCTGCGGGACGGGCGCATCCTCAAGATCAAGCGCGGCCAGTTCAAACTGTCGACGCAGTCGCGCTATCTGACCGAAGCCAACCGTAAGGTCGGCTGACGTCCCGATATTGGGGCCGAGGCTGCCACTCGGGCCCCAGATCAGGCGGAAGGAGTATCTTCTTCCGCCTGTTTCGTTTCCGGATCGGCCTGCCCGATGCCGATGAAGACGAACTTGAACGGCACCATCCACAGAAATCCCAGGGCGATATAGACCGGCACCTCGATCCAGATCGGCGGGCGGTCCAAGAGGTTCACGATCGTTACCGCCACGATCACGTAGATCGGCAGACCAACCAACAGGATCAGCAGCGACAGGCGGCGCCGGGTTTTGTATGCGAGTGTCATGAAAGGGAGCTAGTCCGCGAAGGGGTCGGTGACAAGGATCGTGTCGTCACGCTCCGGGCTGGTGGAGACCATCGCGACCGGACACTGGATCAACTCTTCGATCCGGCGCACATACTTGATCGCGGCTCCGGGCAGATCGTTCCAGCTGCGCGCCCCGGCGGTGTTTTCATCCCAGCCCGGCATCTCTTCATAGATCGGCTGGCAGCGCGCCTGCTGGTCGGCGGCCGTCGGCAGATAGTCGAGCCGCACTCCGTCCAGATCATAGCCCACGCAAATCTTCAGGGTCTTGAACCCGTCGAGCACGTCGAGCTTGGTCAGCGCGATGCCCTTGACGCCCGAGGTCACGCAAGTCTGCCGCACAAGCACCGCATCGAACCAGCCGCAGCGCCGCTTGCGCCCGGTCACGGTGCCGAATTCATGGCCCCGTTCGCCCAATCGCGCACCATCCGCGTCGTGCAGTTCGGCTGGAAACGGTCCTTCGCCCACCCGCGTGGTGTATGCCTTGACGATGCCCAGCACAAAGTCGATCGCCCCCGGCCCCATGCCCGTCCCCGTCGCCGCCTGACCGGCAATCACGTTGGACGAGGTGACAAAGGGATAGGTGCCGAAGTCGATGTCCAACAGCGCCCCTTGCGCGCCTTCGAACAGGATGCGTTTGCCCGCCCGACGCGCCTCGTGCAGCACCTTCCAGACCGGCTTGGCATAGGGCAGCACCTGCGGCGCGATCGCATGCAGCGCCGCCATCAGCGCCGCCCGGTCCACCGGTTCGATCCCCAGGCCCCGGCGCAGCGCGTCGTGATGCCCCGTCAACCGGTCCACCCGCAGCGCCAGCGTCGCCTCGTCGGCAAGGTCGGCCACCCGGATGGCACGACGCCCCACCTTGTCTTCATAGGCCGGACCGATGCCGCGCCCGGTGGTGCCGATCTTGGCGACCGAATTCTGGCTTTCACGCGCTCGGTCCAACTCGCCATGAACCGGTAGGATCAGCGGCGCGTTTTCGGCGATCATCAGATTGTCGGGGCTGATGTCGACCCCCTGCCCGCGCAGCTTGTCGATCTCGGTCACCAGATGCCAGGGGTCCAGCACCACGCCGTTGCCGATCACCGACAGCTTGCCGCCACGCACGATGCCACTGGGCAGCAGGCTCAGCTTGTAGACCTTGCCGTCGATGACCAGGGTGTGGCCGGCGTTGTGGCCACCCTGAAACCGCGCGATCACATCGGCGCGTTCGGACAGCCAGTCGACGATCTTGCCCTTGCCCTCGTCGCCCCACTGCGCACCCACGACTACGACATTGGCCATGACAGACGCCTTCTTGAAAGGAAAACCCGGCGTCATATAGACGCGACGGACGGGATGCGAAACAGCATAATGTGCGATCGCGACATGCCGGGCCCGGATCGAAGGCTCGGGGGTTGCGCCGCTGGCCGCATGGTCCTAGATAGGCGCGTGTTCGTTCGGGAAGCCCCATGCAAAACGTCGTTCTGACCATCCACCTGATCCTGGCCCTTCTGCTGATCGGCATCGTGCTGTTGCAGCGGTCCGAAGGCGGCGGCCTGGGCATGGGCGGCGGCGGGGCCGTATCGGGGCGCGCGGCAGCCACGGCGTTGGGAAAGTTGACCTGGGTGTTCGCCGTGGCGTTCATCTGTACCTCGATCACGCTGACGATCCTGGCCGCCCAGACCGCATCGACGTCGTCGGTCATCGACCAGATCGGCGGCACCGTGCCAACCCCGGATGCAACTGCGGCACCGTCGCTGGGCGACAACCTGTTGCCCCCTGCCCCGACCGATGCGCCTGCCACCCCGCCCCGTGCGGCAGACTGACCACAACTTTTTGAGATCTTGCACGGCGACCCTCCCGCATCTTGCGGTCCGGTTGCACTTTGTCCGGCCTTGCGGTATCCCTCGACTCCCGTGAGCAGCGATTCCCCCGAGTGTTTTGGGGCGTAGAAACCAGCACGGGAGCCCCCATGGCACGCTACATCTTCATCACCGGCGGCGTGGTGTCTTCTTTGGGCAAAGGGCTCGCGTCGGCCGCCCTGGGCGCACTGTTGCAGGCGCGCGGCTATACGGTGCGGTTGCGCAAGCTGGACCCCTATCTCAACGTCGATCCTGGCACGATGTCGCCCTTCGAACATGGTGAAGTGTTCGTTACCGATGACGGCGCGGAAACCGATCTGGACCTTGGCCACTACGAACGCTTTACCGGCGTGTCGGCGCGGCAAACCGACTCTGTGTCGTCGGGTCGCATCTATTCGAACGTGCTGGAAAAGGAACGCCGGGGGGATTACCTGGGCAAGACCATTCAGGTGATCCCGCACGTCACCAACGAAATCAAGGACTTCCTGAAGATCGGCGACACCGAGGTCGATTTCATGCTGTGCGAGATCGGGGGCACGGTGGGAGATATCGAAGGCCTGCCGTTCTTCGAGGCGATCCGCCAGTTCGCCCAGGATCGCACGCGAGGCCAATGCATCTTCATGCACCTGACGTTGCTGCCCTATCTGGCCGCCAGCGGTGAGTTGAAGACCAAGCCGACCCAGCATTCGGTCAAGGAACTGCGCTCGATCGGTCTGCAACCCGACGTGCTGGTGTGCCGGTCCGAACACCCCATTCCCGACAAGGAAATCGCCAAGATCGCGCTCTTCTGCAATGTGCGGCCCGAGGCGGTGATCCCGGCCTATGACCTGAATTCGATCTACGAGGCCCCGATGGCCTACCACCGCGCGGGCCTGGATCAGGCGGTGCTCGATGCGTTCGGAATTTCGCCGGCTCCGCGCCCAAACCTTGCCCGCTGGCAGGACGTGATGGACCGCATGACCCATGCCGAGGGCGAGGTGCGGGTCGCCGTGGTCGGCAAGTACACGCAGCTGGAGGACGCCTACAAATCCATCGCAGAGGCACTGACACATGGCGGCATGGCCAACCGGGTGCGGGTGCGAGCCGAGTGGGTGGACAGCGAGATTTTCGAGCGCGAGGATCCGGCGCCTTATCTGGAAAATTTCCATGCAATTCTGGTACCTGGCGGATTTGGCGAGCGGGGGACGGAGGGGATGATCCGGGCGGCGCAGTTCGCGCGCGAGAAGAACGTGCCGTATCTGGGCATCTGTCTGGGCATGCAGATGGCGGTGATCGAGACGGCGCGCAATCTGGCGGGGCTGACCAATGCGGGGTCGGAAGAGTTCGACGTCGAGGCGGGGGAGAAGCGGTTCACCCCGGTCGTCTATCACCTGAAGGAATGGGTGCAGGGCAACCATGTCGTCGCGCGCAAGCTGACGGACGGCAAGGGCGGCACGATGCGGTTGGGGGCCTATACGGCACATCTTGCTGCAGGCTCGCACGTGGCCGCGATCTATGGGGCCACTACGATCGAGGAACGGCACCGCCACCGGTACGAGGTGGACGGGGCTTACCGCGAGCGGCTGGAGGCCTGCGGGCTGGTGTTTGCCGGCATGTCGCCCGACGGACGGCTGCCGGAAACGGTCGAGGTCAAGGACCATCCGTGGTTCATCGGGGTGCAGTTTCACCCCGAGTTGAAGAGCAAACCCTTCGCCCCGCATCCCCTCTTCGCGGACTTTGTGCGGGCGGCGGTGGAGGGGGCGCGGCTGGTTTAGACGTATGGTTTGGGGGTGCGTTGCGTATGGCGGACGTATGGCTTTGCGCATGACGTTCGCGGATCGGAAATCCGGCGCGATGGAGCGCGAACCGGAGCTTTTCGGCGCGGCGCGGCAGACCGCTGGATCGGTTTTGGCGGCAATCCGTTGGGCAGGCCGGTAAGGTCCGCACAGCGGGTAACGTGGCGTTAACTTGCTGCGGGCAGAGTAGGGCTCATGTCCCGCTACATCCGCCCCAGGGTTCCCGGCGCTTGCGTGTTCTTCACGGTCAATCTGGTGGACCGTGGCGCAGACACGCTGGTGCGGCACGTCGATGTGCTGCGCCAGGCGGTGGCGGTCACTCGGGCGCGGCGACCGTTCGGGATTGATGCCTGGGTGGTGTTGCCGGACCACATGCATTGCGTCTGGACCTTGCCTGAGGGGGACGCAGACTTTGCCGGGCGGATGGCATCAATCAAGGCGCGGTTTACGATCGGATTGTACTGATGTCTTATTTGGTAAGTGCGATGTTCTGTGTGTGATGTGTGATGCTCGTGTGACTGTGTGCTGTGCCGGCGCGGTCGCAGGTCACGAGGTGGAAGTAGTGCGGAGCCCCGTCGGCAAGCGTCGCCGCAGCCTGGTGCGCCGCCGCCTCGAGGATGTCGAGGCTCGTCCCCGGATCGCTCCCCGAGGTGAGATCGAACAGCACCGAGTAGCCGGCGAGC
>JANNNU010000143.1:0-10965 GCA_031398695.1 Paracoccaceae bacterium
CAGCATTCTGCTGCAACCCTTCGTCCTCGATCACATCAAGAACCGCGAGACAGGCCGCCGCCGAAACTGGATTGCCGCCGAAGGTGTTGAAATAACCGAAAGCGTCGCGAAACGCCCCCATCACATCGGGCCGCGCCAGCACGGCTGCCACGGGGTGACCGTTGCCCATCGGTTTTCCGACGGTCACGATGTCGGGCGCAACGCCCAACGCGTCGTGGCCCCAGAAATGGCTGCCCATCCGGCCCAGCCCCGGCTGCACCTCGTCCGAGATCAGCAGCCCCCCGGCGGTTCGAACCGCCGCTGCAGTCGGGCGCAGAAAATCGGCTGGCAGCAGAGGCAAACCTTCGTTCGCAAAAACCGGGCACAGCATCAGGCAGGAAAAGCCGAAGCCTTCCTCCTCAAGCTCGCGGGCCGCCGCCGCCACGGCGTCGGCAAAGGCCTGGGCCTGCCCATCCGCATTTTCCCCGACCGGTCGCAGACCATCTGGCGCGGGCACAAGCCGCACATTAGGCCAGCGGCCCCCGATCGGCTGGCGGCGGGTCGACAGTTGCGACACCGCCATGGTGTTGCCGTGATAGGTCGCGTCGGTGGCGATGATCCCGGTCTTGCCGGTCACGGCCTGCGCCATCCGCAGCGCGATGTCGTTCGCCTCGGACCCGGTGCAGACCATGATCGCCTGCGAAATCCCGTGGCACAGCGTTGCGGTCAGCCGTTCGATGTAGTCGAGCACGCCATCATGCAGATACCGGGTGTGCGTGTTCAGGACCGCCGCCTGCGCCGCGATCGCCGCCACCACCCGCGGATGACAATGACCGACATGCGCCACGTTGTTGTAGCAATCGAGATACCGCTTACCGCCACTGTCCCACAACCAGACCCCTTCACCGCGAACAATGTGAACAGGCGTTCTGTAAAAGGTCGGCACATTCGGCCCCATCAGCCTGGTGCGCCGGTCCATCAGCGACTCGGTCATTCGTCGTCTCCCACCTTGCCGCGCATCGCCTTGACCTCGCCACGATGCGTCTTGGCGGCGATCCGGCGCACTTGGCTGCCCCAGGTCGGTTTCGTCGCAATCCGGCGCTTGGGCGGCACCAGCGCCTCGCGGATCATCTCGGCCAGTCTGTCGCGGGCGATCTCGCGGTTGCGGGCCTGGCTGCGGGTTTCGTCGACCTGCAGCACGATGGCGCCTTCGGTCGTCCACCGCCGCCCGGCCAACCGTTGCAACCGTGCCTTGACGGACGGCGACAGATGCGGCGAGCGGTCTGCCTCGAACCGCAACTCGACGGCGGTCGAGACCTTGTTCACGTTCTGGCCCCCCGGCCCTGACGAGCGCATGAAGCTTTCGGTCAGTTCCCAATCGGCAATGGCAAGGGTGTCGGTGATGCGCAGCATGACGGTTTATCGCACGGGGCCCCCTGCGGGAAAAGACCCGCAAAAGAGAAAGGGTCGCCTCTGCGGGACGACCCTTTCCGAGTTCAAGGAGATGAGCCAGTTAGGAAACTGCCCCAACCTTGGATGGGATTTTCAAGGGGGCTGCCCCTAGAAAACACCCCCCATGGCTGTCCCGACACGTCTCTCCAATATCACTCTAGACACTGGATCACCTCCTTTCAAAATGGTTG
The DNA here is from genome assembly GCA_031398695.1 of Paracoccaceae bacterium. GTDB lineage: Bacteria > Pseudomonadota > Alphaproteobacteria > Rhodobacterales > Rhodobacteraceae > JAIYDJ01. The sequence goes on from JANNNU010000143.1 coordinate 1,623, forward strand.
CCGATAGAGGTAGCCTGCCACAGATTTGGTGTTTGTCAAAAGATTTTACGCTACAGGTGCGGTCATTTTTGCAACGATCACGCGAAATGGCAGCAAAGCGACCAAAGCGATCCCAAGCTTTGTGCACAGGTCCGCCACCGCCAGCGAAACCCAGAACGGCGCGTCCGGTCCAAAACCTAGCAGGGGTGTCGCCGCACCGGCCCAGGACACGTCGTTGGACGGCTCCAGCCAGACCAGCGCGCCCGAAAACGCGACGCTGAAAAAGATCGCCGTGTCCAGCGTCGAGCCGACGACGGTCGAGATCAGCGGCGCCCGCCACCAAGCTGCCTGACGCAGGCGGTCGAACAGGCTGACGTCCAGAAGCTGCGCCACCAGAAACGCCAGCCCGGACCCCAACGCGATGCGCAGCGTGACCAGCGGCCCGAAGTCGCCCATCACCTGCGTGCCAATGACCGAACACAGAAGCCCGACGGCAAACCCGACCAACACCACGCGTCGCGCCGCGGCGGCGCCTTGCAGGCGGTTCGTCAGGTCGGTGACCAGAAACGCAAAGGGATAGGTGATCGCCCCCCACGTCAGATAGGCCCCCATCGGAACCTGGACCAGGATGTTCGACGCGGTGACGATGATGGCCATGGCGAGGACGCCCGGCAGGATTTTATGCATCTTGTGTTCCGTTTTTTACAAGGTTGCGGAGACTTGGCAGGCTTTCAGAATGGGGCGAGCTATCCGTGCGACGCCGTCCTGTCAATCCGGCAGGCTGTATTCGACGATCTCGGTCACCTGCAGGGCGAAGAAGTTGTCGTCTGAAATCATTGTGGCCCGCAGTCCGCCATTGGTGGGCCGCCAGATTGACAGACCTTCCAGATTGTCGTGCAGCCCCGCCGGCGTCTGCAGCAGGATCACGCCGTCGGACAGCCCGTCCGGCCGAACATCGAACCGGCGCAACCGCGTGGCAAAGCCGCTGAGCCCCTGAAACCTGCGTTCCAGCAGATAAAGCCGCCCGTCGGGGCCGAAATCCGCCGCCACGGGCCGAAACCTGCCGACCCGCGGCACAGTCCACCCATCCCGCCATGACCCGTTTTCAAACACGTAGACCGGAATCGTGGCGTCTTCCAGAACCTCGGGCAGGGCAAAAAGCGTGCCTTCTGCGTCGATCGCCAGCGCCTCGAGACCCTTGTTCAGCGGCAGTTGCGCAAAGGGGATGTGGCGCGGCAGATCCGTCGGGATGCCATCCAGGCCGGGATAACGCGACACCCGCGTCGCGCCTTCGAACGAGACGTAGGTCAGGCCGTCCGTGCCGATGGCCAAGCCTTCGCTGTCTGCCAGTTCCGGCACCGGCACGGCGCCGTCGGACCCCAGCAACAGCGATATCGCGCCGAATTGCGCCGAAACCGCCACACCGTCGGCGTCGCGTCGGATCGCACCCCGCACATAGGCCCCGCGGTCCGACAGGGCGAGGATGTCGCGGCCGTCCGCGGAGATGGACACAGCCGAAAATCCGCCGAACATCGGATTGGGATCGGTCAGCCGCAGCGCACCGATCAGGCTGGCCGGTTGCAACTTCGGCGGTGCGTCGGACGTGGCGCTGCCATCGATTCCCAGCGCCAGAAGCAGCCCCGCGGCTAGTCCGACGACAATACTGCGGCGCATTGGTTCGGCAAATCGGCCATGGTGAATTCCCTTGGACGCTTTGCGCGGGGGCCGTCTTCGGCCTTGGGTGGGGTGCCGGTCGTCTTGGGCGGGTTCAGATAGTCCGTGACCCACCATGTCAGCGTTTCGTCGCACCCGTTGCCGCCATTGGACAATTCGGACACCGTCGGCGTCTGCGTGGTGCACAGCGCGGCGCCTTTCGGACATTTGAGCCGCACGTGAAAGTGGGTGTCGTGCCCTGCCACGGGACGGATTTTCTGCAGCCATTTGCGGTCGCGGTTGGTGGCCGTCTTGCACATCTCGATCTTGACGGCGGCCGCCACGAAGATCCGGTCGACGCGGTCGTCCGACGCGGCGGCTCGCAGCAGGGCGTGGTGGCCTGCTGTCCAGTTGCCGGTGACCGAGCGCTGATCCGCGGACCGCACCGGGATCGAGCTGATTGATTCGCGGTCGCCGCGCGACAGGTTCAGCCGGCGTGGCGGCAGCATCCAGATGTCGGCGTCCAACCCGATTTGATGGCTGGCATGGCCCGACGTCATCGGCCCGCCGCGCGGCTGGCTGATGTCGCCGATGTAAAGCCCGGCCCACCCGATCCGCCGTGCGGTCTGCGACAGTTCGGCCAGATAGTCGATCATCACCGGATGGCCGAAATTGCGTCCCCGCGACAGGCGCATGGCCTGCCAGGTGGGCCCTGTTTCCGGCAGTTCCACCAGACCCGCCGCACAGCCACGGGCATAGCTGCCCACCGGCATCGGTTCCTGGGCCGATGGCCGGTCCTTCGCCCCGAACAGCTGATTGGCCAGTTCCTGTGACAGGGCCGGCGCAGGCATCAGCACTAGCAGGGTCGCAAGCAGCCGGATCATGGGGTCTCACCTTTTGGTTTGACCCATACTAACAGCACCAGCCCGATGGCGAACAGGCCGATGACCGGCGAAATGCCCAGTCTTGCCGAACCTGTGATGTCGGTCGCGACCGCAATTAGGAACGGGGAAATGAAGCTCGCCACCTTGCCTGAAAGCGCGAACAGTCCGAACGCTTCTGCCGCCTGATCGGGGGTGGTGTGGCGCAGCATCATCGTGCGACTTGCGGCCTGTAACGGCCCGCCAGCCGCCCCGATCAGCGCGCCGCAGATGAAAAAGACGACGTCGGCGGTATTGGACGCGGGATCGAGGGCGATGCCCCAAAGGCTTTCCCGGCTCATTCCGACGATGACGAGGCAGACGAGGATGAGCACCACGATCGCCCAGCCGATCACCGGCTTTGGCCCGAACCGCGTGTCGAGGCCGCCGCCGATGTAGGCGGCCACCATCGCCGTGATTGCGCCGATGATCCCGAACACGCCGATCTGAATCGTCTCCCACCCCAGCACGTTCAGCGCATAGACCCCGCCGAACGCGTATAGCGCGTTCAGCGCGTCACGGTAGGCCAGGGACGACCCCAGATAGGCGGTCAGGCTGGCGCGAAACCGCAACGACCGCAACAACTCGACCAGGCTGCCCATCGCCGCCCCTATGTGCAGCGGCACCCGGGCCATCCTCGGCTCCCGCACCCAGACGAAGAACGGGATCATGAACACCACGAACCAGATCGCGGTGAAAGGCCCCACCGCCCGCGTCCCCTGACGCGCCTCGGCATCGAGCAGGCCGAACAGCGGATCGATACCCAGCAGGGTTTTCCCCGTCGTGGCGCTTTCCGCCAGAAACAGCAGCATCAGGATCAGCGCCAGCAAGCCGCCCAGATACCCGAACGCAAAGCCCCGACCCGAAATCGCGCCAAGGTCATCCTGGCTCGACAGGGACGGCATAAGGGCATTGGTGAAGATGGTCGCAAACTCCATCCCGATGAAGCCGATACCAAAGAAACACACGCCCCAGAACAGCATGCCCCCATCCCCGCCCGGTGCCATATGCCACAACCCATAGGCACCCACGACGTAGAACAGCGAAAACACCCAGACCCAGACCAGCCTGCGTCCGGTGCTGTCGGCAATCGCCCCGAGGATCGGCGCAAAGATCGCCACCGCCAGCGACGCGACCGTCAGCCCGTACCCCCAATAGGATTGCGCGGCGGCCTTGGCCGCTTCGGCCTCCATCCCGGTGCCCATGTAATAGCCGCGGGCCACTTCCGCGAAATAAGGGCCGAAGATGAAGGTCAGCAGCAACGTGTTGTAGGGTTGGCTGGCCCAGTCAAAGAAATACCAGCCCCAGATCCGTTGCCGTTGCGTCGCCATGGCCTGCCCCTGTCTGCTTTTGCCCGATCAAGCCTGAATCGGCGCAATCTAGCAAGCGCGACCATCGCGGGATCAGCCGGCCGTGGGTGGCCATGGCCGCAATGCATCGGCCGCACTCCAGGCCTGCACCCAGTCGGGCAGGGCGGGGCTTTGGTCCGACAGGCCCATGGCGCGCATCACCTGTGCGGGCGGCACGATACCACTCGTCGAGGCTACCGCCGATCGCAACAGCATGTGACTGGTGCATTCGGCGTCCCGCCACATGCTTTGCTCCATATAAAGAAACCGCGCATCCCAGCCGACGACGCGGCTGCGCATCTCGAACCGGTCAAACACCCGCACCCGACGGCGATACCGGGTCGACGCGCCCGCGACGGTCAATCCCCAGCCCTGGTCACGCCCCACCCGGTCAAAGCCCATGCGCCGCGCCATTGGCAAGCGCCCGAGGTCATAGAGCGTCAGCGTCCGCCCGTTGTTCAGCTCCATCCACGGGTCGATGTCCTGCGGCAGGCACATGTGATGGCTGACATGGGTGTCGAACAGGCCAAGCCTCGGCGCGTTGCGAAACTTCCACAGTTGATGAAACATGCGCAGATAGGGGTACATCGGCTGCTCCTTGGACAACTGCCTGCCCCGCGCGCCCTGATGCGTCAAGGAAAACGCGGCGTAAGGCCCGGGTTAGGATTGCCCTTTGACCGGGGGAGCGTTAGCTCTGCCATAACGATGACCCTGTGGAGCATGCGATGACGTCGATCCTGCAAAGCCTGTTGCTGATCCTTGATATTGTGCAATGGATCATCCTTGCCCACATCATCATGTCATGGCTGATCAACTTTCAGGTGCTCAACCTCCGCCAGCCGCTGGTCGCGCAGATCTGGGATGCGCTGAACCGCATCCTCGAGCCGCTCTATTCGCGCGTCCGCTCCATCCTGCCCAACATGGGCGGCATCGACCTTGCTCCGCTGGTGGTTCTGGTCGGCGTCTATGCCTTGCGGATCATCCTGATCAACAATGCCGCGGCGTTCTATTGACCCCTTGGTAACGCCGCGCGTGGCAGATTGAACACGATGCATTCGGATCCACGGGCGCTGCTCCACTCGGTCTTTGGCTTCCCCGACTACAGGCCGGGGCAGGAAGAGATCGTCGATGCCGTCCTCGCAGGCCGCAACACGCTGGCCATCATGCCCACCGGCGGCGGGAAATCGCTGTGCTTCCAGTTGCCCGCGCTGTGCCGGTCCGGGGTGACGGTGGTCATTTCCCCGCTGATCGCGCTGATGCGGGATCAGGTCCGGGCGCTGAAGGCCACCGGGGTCGCGGCCGGGGCGCTGACGAGCGCAAACACCGACGAGGAAACCGAAGAGGTGTTCGCGGCCCTCGACGCGGGCGAGATGAAGCTGCTTTACATGGCCCCAGAACGCCTTGCCGCCTCGGCGACGGTGCCGATGCTCAAACGCATCGGGGTCGGTCTGATCGCGGTCGACGAGGCGCATTGCGTGTCGCAATGGGGCCACGACTTTCGCCCCGATTACCTGCGCATCGGGGCGTTGCGGGCGGCGCTGAACGTGCCCCTGGCGGCGTTCACTGCCACCGCGGACGAAGAGACACGCGGCGAAATCGTGACGCGGTTGTTCGGGGGCGTGGCACCCGAAACGTTCCTGCGCGGGTTCGACCGGCCGAACATCCACCTTGCCTTTGCCGTCAAGGACGGCCCGCGCGAGCAGATCTTGGGGTTTGCCGCAGTCCGGCGCGGCCAATCCGGGATCGTCTATTGCGGCACCCGCGCCAAGACCGAGGTGCTGGCCCAGGCGCTGCGCGAGGCGCGCCATTCGGCCTGCCACTATCACGGCGGCATGGACCCCGAGGAACGTCGCCGCGTCGAGATCCGGTTTCAGCAGGAGGATGGCCTGATCGTCGTCGCCACGATCGCCTTCGGCATGGGGATCGACAAACCGGACATCCGCTGGGTCGCCCACGCCGACCTGCCGAAATCCATCGAAAGCTATTATCAGGAAATCGGCCGTGCGGGCCGCGACTCGGCTCCTGCCGAAACGCTGACGCTTTATGGTCCCGACGACATTCGCCTGCGCCGCAGCCAGATCGACGAAGGCTCGGCCCCCGCGGATCGCAAGGCCGCCGACCATGCACGGCTGAACGCGCTTTTGGGACTGGCCGAAGCGGTGGCCTGCCGCCGCCAGGTCTTGCTGGGCTATTTCGGTGAAACGTCGCCGCCGTGCGGCAACTGCGATCTTTGCGACCGCCCCGTCGCGGTGTTCGACGCGACCGACGCGGTACGCAAGGCGTTGTCGGCCGTGCTGCGCACCGGCGAATGGTTCGGTGCGGGGCATCTGATCGACATCCTGACTGGCACGCCCACTGCCAAGGTCAAGGAACGCGGGCACGATCAGTTGCCGACCTATGCGGTCGGACGCGAACTGTCGAAACCCGCCTGGGGCGCCGTGTTCCGCCAGATGATGGGGCGCGATCTGGTACGTCCCGACCCCGACCGCCACGGCGCCCTGCGGATGACCGACGCGGCCCGCCCAATCCTGCGCGGCGAGGCGCGGATTTCGCTGCGCCAGGACACGATCAGTTCCGCCTCGGCCCCACGCGTCGCCGTCAAGGCCATGGTCGCCGAAGAGCACGCCGACCTCTTGTCCGCGCTGAAGGCCAAGCGCCGCGCCCTGGCCGAGGCGGCGGGGGTGCCCGCCTATGTGATCTTTCCCGACCGCACCCTGATCGAGATGGCAGAAAGCCGGCCGGAAAACCTCGACCAGATGATGGGGATCACCGGGGTCGGCGCGAAAAAGCTGGAAAGCTATGGGGCGGCATTCCTGCAGGTGATCACCGGCGCGGCAGCGGCCCCGATGCATCCCGCGCGCCGCAAGCTGGCCGGGCAGGACGCCGGCGCGTTGTTCGACCGCCTGGCCGAGGTGCAACTGACCCTGGCGCGTGGCGAGGACGGCACGGGCAAGCATCTGTCGTGCACGCATTCGACGCTGCGCCAGATTGCCGAACAACGACCCGGCACGCTGTCGGACCTCGACCGCATCTCGGGCATGGGCGGCCCGAAGACCGAACGGTTTGGCGCGGCGTTTCTGCAGGTTCTGGCCGAGGGTTAGGTGCCGGTCGCCAGATCGTGGATCGGCTCCACCGGCCGAGCTTCGGGGGGGCAATGGGTTTGCAACGTCTCGATCAGGGCCGCTTTGCGCAGGGGTTTGGTCAGGTACTGGTCGATGCCTGCCGCAAGGATGCTATCGCCGTCCCCCTCCATCGCATGTGCCGTCAGGGCGACGATCGGCACATGCGTGCGGCCCGCCTCCAATATGCGGATGGCCGATGCCGCCTCGCGCCCGTCCATTTCGGGCATCGAGATATCCATGAAGATCAGATCGGGCTGATAGGTCTGAAACGCCTCCACCGCCTCGCGCCCGTTGCTGGCGAACATCAGGTCTACGTCCAGATCGCGCATCATCTTCTGAAAGACCAGCTGGTTCGTCCGGTTGTCTTCGGCGCACAGCAACCGCATCGGGCGCTGGTCCTGCGGCGCCACGCTGGCCCGCACGGGGCGCACCACCGGGGCAGGCCCGGTCAGCGCCAGCAGCCGCCGGTACAGATCCGAACGCAGGATCGGCTTTTGCAGCACGGCGGTGACCGCCGCATCGGGATCGGCATCCCGCGCGACGGTCGGGTTCGATGACATCAACACGATCGGCATGGTCAGCCCCGATCCCCGGATGTGCTGCGCGAGAGCCAGACCGTCCATGTCCGGCATGTTGTGGTCGGTCAGCACAACGTCGAAATCCGTGTCGTGCGCCAGCGTCGCCAGCGCCTCCGCCCCGGACCGACACAGGATCACCGCAATGCCGCAGGGGACAAGCTGCCGCTCGAGGATCGTACGGTTTATGAACTGGTCGTCGACCACCAGCATCCGCCGGATCGCCAGAGGTGCCACGGGCGGCGCGCCCGCCTCGGCGACCGGCAGGGTGACCCGGAAACCAAAGCACGATCCCTTGCCCAACTCGCTGTCGAGCCACATGTCGCCGCCCATCCGCTCGATCAGGCGACTGGTGATGGCCAGGCCCAACCCGGTGCCTTCGAACTTGCGGTTGGATTGACTTTCCACCTGATTGAATTCGCCAAAGATATGGCCCTGATGTTCGGTCGCGATCCCGATCCCGGTATCCTCGACCGTCACGTGCAGCTGTTCGTGACCGGGCTCCACCTCCAGCCCGACCACGCGCACCAGGACGTGGCCGGTGTCGGTGAATTTCACCGCATTTCCGATCAGGTTGGTCAGGACCTGGCGCAACCGTCCGGGATCGCCGACGAATCGGGTGGGCAGGAACATGTCGAAGTCGATCATCAGATCCAGCCCCTTGGCCCGCGCCTTGGGCTGCAACAGCATTGTCACTTCGTGGATGGTGCGTTCAAGATCAAAGGGTTCGGGGCGTAAGGTCAGATGTTGCGCCTCGATCTTGGAGTAGTCGAGAATGTCGTTGATGATCACCAACAGCGCCTCGCCCGAGGACCGGATCGTTTCGGCAAAGAGCCTCTGTTCATCGGACAGGTCGGTATCACACAGCAGTTCCGCCATCCCCACCACGCCGTTCATCGGAGTCCGGATCTCGTGGCTCATGTTTGCGAGAAATGCCGATTTCGCGCGGTTAGCTGCGTCTGCCGCCTCCCGGGCGGCCTGCAATGCCGCCTGTTGCTCCTTCAGTTCGGTTATGTCGACCCGCAGGCCGACCCGCCCGCCATCCGGGGTCACTTTTTCCAGAATGCGGAGCCAGTTGCCGTTCTCCAACTGCTGTTCGACGACGCCCTCTTGTGTCAGGTGTCGGTGAAGACGGTCTTGCAACCACTCCTCCTCCCGTCCGACGGCATCGGCATACTGGCCGCGTTCGATCCCGTAGCGAAGGATATCTTCGAACTTGGTCCCCGGTGTCATTGCCGGAGCGGAAAGCGTGTAGATATCTCGATAGCGCTGGTTGCAGGTCAACAGCCGATCGTCTCTGTCATACAAAACGAACCCGTCTGGAATCGCCTCGATCGCGGCCCATATCCGCATTTGCTCGGTAATGTTGATTGCCAGACTGACCATGTCGCCATCCTGCCCGCGCCGGTCCACCAGCCTTACCCAAAGTCCGTCCTGAAACTGCACGACGCGCGCTGGGACGGGGTCAGCCTGCAATCGACGGGTCATGTCCGCCAGCCAGACATCGCGTCCCGTATCGCCCAGCACGACAACCTGGGCATCAACCGCAATGCGCAGCATCTCCGAGTATTAGATGCCCGGTCCGACGCCCAGCCCGTTGCGGGCCCGAGGGAGATTCGGATCTGGGAGGCAAGCGGCGTTTACCGCGTGATGTACGTTGCCAAGTTCGAGGAAGCCATCTACATCCTGCATTGTTTCCAGAAGAAGACCCAGGTGACCAGCAAGCACGACAAGGCTGTTGCCAC
>JANNNU010000163.1:0-41389 GCA_031398695.1 Paracoccaceae bacterium
CATCAGAGGTTTTGGTGATGACCCGGCTTTCCATCATCGTGGTCGAACGGGACCGTGACCGTGCGCTGAAGATCGTCGATGGTCTGATGGCATCAGGCGATCACAACGTCGTCGTGATCGCCGAGGAAACCGGGCTTGCCCGCCGGATTGCCGATCAGAAACCGGATATCGTGCTGATCGACGTCGCGGACCCGTCGCACGACGTTCTGGAGGATCTGGCCCTGGCGTCGGGGCCGATGGAGCGTCCGGTGGCGATGTTCGTCGACCGCTCGGACGAACGCCACTCAGCGCGCGATGGGCGCATTAGCCTTGCCGGCGCAGGCCCCGGTGCGGCCGATCTGCTGACGGTGCGTGCCCTGCGCTGTCTGCAACAGGCGGACATCGTGTTCTTCGACCGGCTCGTTGAGCCCGAGGTGCTTGCGCTGGCACAGCCGCAGGCGCGGCGTGTCTTCGTCGGCAAGGAGGTGGGCGCGCACAGCTGGCCGCAAGAGCGCATCGATGCGGCCATCGTTGCCGCCGTGTTGCAGGGCCTGCATGTCGTGCGGTTGAAGTCGGGCGATCCGTCGATCTTTGGACGCGCCGCAGAAGAGATCGCCGCGGCGCATGCGCATGGCATCGACATCGAGGTCATACCCGGCATCACCTCCGCGTCCGCCGCTGCCGCCAGCCTGTGCCAGCCTCTGACAGAACGCGGGGTCACGGATCGCGTGGTGTTGGCCACCGCCACCTGCCGTCCGGGCGAGGCGATGTCGGACCTGCGTGACCTGGCGCGGCCCTGCACGACCCTGGTGTTCTACATGGCAATGCAGCAACTGGACCGGCTGAGCCGGAGCCTGGTGGCGGCCGGGGTCGCCCCCGACCACGCGGTGACGATCGCGGCGAACGTGTCGCGCGCGACGGGGCGTAGTCTGGACACCACGCTGGCCCGCATGGCAGACGACAGCGCGGCAGCGGGCATCCTCAATCCCGCGCTGGTGATCCTGCACCTGCGCAAGCCGGGAGACCCCGTGGCGTTCCATGGGGTGGCGGGCGGCGCAAATCTGGGGGCGTTTGTGGGAGTCGTCTGGCCGGTCTGACGCAAGCGCAGGCCCGCGCTGCGGTCGGATCACGGCGCCCTGCCAACGCGGGCAATAACCCGCTGGTTGACGCCGTGTCGATCCGGATCACCCTTGACCCTGCGACATCTCGGCGCATGTCTTGGCCCAAAGCACCCCTCAGGAGGCCAGGCATGACCAAGCTGATCGTGAACGGAAAAGAGGTCACATTCGACGGTGACCCCGACACCCCGCTGCTGTGGGTCCTGCGCGACGATTTGCGCCTGACCGGAACTAAATTCGGCTGCGGCATCGCGCAATGCGGTGCCTGCACGGTAATGCTGGACGGGATGCCGCGCCGGTCCTGCGTCACGCCGATCTCGACCGTCGAGGGCAGCGAAGTGACGACCATCGAAGGCATGCAGGGCCCGGAGGTCCAGGCCGTGCAGGCCGCGTGGGCGGGTATCGACGTGCCGCAATGCGGGTGGTGCCAGTCCGGGCAGGTGATGTCGGCGGCCGCCCTGCTGCAGGTGATCTCGAGCCCGACCGACGAGGATATCGACAACGCCATGGCGGGCAACGTGTGCCGTTGCGCCACGTACGTGCGTATCCGCGAAGCGATCCACACCGCTGCCAAAACGCTGGAGGGATGAGCCATGACTGATCATGACACTCGCATGCCGACTGGGCTTGCCAACCCGACGCGCCGCGGCTTTCTGGCGGGCGGGGCCGGACTGACGCTGGCGCTGATGCTGCCGCTGAGCGGCGGGCGCGGGGCGGCCGTCGCGCAGGCGCAGGCACCGTTCGCGCCGAACGCCTTCATCCGCATCGCGGCCGATGACACCGTGACCGTGCTGATCAAGCACATCGAGATGGGGCAGGGCCCCTACACCGGCCTTGCCACCCTTGTGGCGGAAGAGCTGGACGCGGATTGGTCGCAGATGCGGGCCGAAGGGGCGCCGGGCAACGACGCGCTTTACGCCAATCTCGCGTTCGGGGCGCAGGGCACGGGTGGGTCGACCGCAATGGCCAACAGCTATATGCAGATGCGCAAGGCCGGGGCTGCGGCGCGGGCCATGCTGGTCGCGGCCGCCGCGGTCGAATGGGGCGTGCCGATCGGCGAAATCACCGTCGCCAAAGGCATCGTGTCGCACGCGGCCAGTGGCAGATCCTCGGGGTTTGGCGCGCTGGCGCAGGGCGCCGCGGCGATGGAGGTTCCCGCCGATCCGCCGGTCAAGGACCCCGCCCAGTTCACGCTGATCGGCACCGACCGCCCGCGTCTCGACACCGTGGCCAAATCCAATGGCACGGCGCAGTTCACCATGGACGTCTACCGCGACGGCATGCTGACGGTTCTGATCGCGCATCCGCTCAGGTTCGGCGCGGTCGTGGCCAGCTACGACGACAGCGCGGCGCTGGCCGTGCCGGGCGTCGAGATGGTGCGGCAGATCCCCAGCGGCATCGCCGTCTATGCCACCGGCACCTACGCCGCGATGAAGGGCCGCGAGGCGTTGGTCGTGCAGTGGGACGACAGCGCCGCCGAGCTGCGCAGTTCGGCAGAGCTTTATGACATGCTGTCGTCCGAAGCAAAGACCGGGGGGCGGGTTGTGCAGGAAAGCGGTGATCTGGCCGCGCTCGACGGGGCCGCGACGCTGCACGAGGCCAAGTTCCGCTTCCCCTATCTGGCGCACGCCCCGATGGAGCCGCTGGATGCGGTGATCGAGGTCAAGGCGGGCAAGGCCGAGATGTGGTTCGGCAGCCAGTTTCCGTCGTTCGACAAACCCGCCGCGGCGGCGGCGTTGGGCTTTGCGCCCGAGGATGTCGCGATCAACGTGCTGCTGGCGGGCGGGTCGTTCGGTCGCCGGGCCCAAGGCTCGGCGCATCTGGCGGCAGAGGCCGGGGCGGTGGCCAAGGCCGCCGGGCGCGACGGCTGTTTCAAGGTCGTGTGGACGCGGGAAGACGATCTGCGCGGCGGCTATTACCGGCCGGTCACGGTACACCGTATGCGCGCAGGGTTGGATGCGGCCGGGGCGCTGATCGGGTGGGACAATACCGTAGCCAACCAGTCGATCATGGCGGGCACCCCGATGGAAGCCATGATGCAGAACGGGCTGGACCCGACGTCGTACGAAGGCGCCAACGATCTGCCCTACAACGTCGGCGCGCACCGGCTTGGCTGGGCACAGGTTCAAAGTCCTGTGTCGGTCCTGTGGTGGCGGTCGGTCGGACACACGCACACCGCCTTTGCGGTCGAGGTTTTTCTGGACGAGCTGCTGGAAAAGGCCGGAAAGGACCCGGTGCAGGGCCGGCTCGATCTGTTGAAGCCCGAAGCGGTGCGAGAGCGAGGCGTGATCGAGGCTGTGGCGAAGCTGGCAAACTGGAGGGGCCGCACCGCGGATGGCAAGGGATACGGCTTCGCCTTTGCCAAAAGCTTTGGCACCTATGTCGCGGAAGTCGTCGAAGTGGAGGACCGGGGCGGATTTCCGCATGTCACGCGCGTCTGGTGCGCCGTCGATTGCGGCATTGCGGTGAACCCCAACATCATCCGGGCGCAGATGGAGGGTGGCATCGGCTATGCGCTGGGGACCGCGCTCTTCAGCGAGATCACGCTGGAGCCGGGCGGCACCGTGGCGCAGGGCAACTTCGACAGCTACCGGATGCTTCGGATCAACGAGATGCCGGCGGTCGAGGTCGAGATCATCGCAAGTGCGGCCGATCCGACCGGTGTGGGCGAACCCGGGGTTCCGGCGCTGGCACCGGCGCTGGCCAACGCCTGGCGCGGGTTGACCGGCACCGCGACCTATCAACTGCCCTTCGCGGCCCCGCTGTCGTGAAAGGACACAAGATGAGATCCACCGTTCGTGTCGCCTTGGCACTGGTGTGCCTGGGCTTTCCCGCAGCCGCACAGGAGACGCTGCAGCCGCTGTCCGCCTTTGAGGGCATCGCAAATGACGCCGCGCGGTCCGTGGCCTTGTTCGAGGAGATGGGCAAGGTTCTGACCCATCCGCGCTGCCTGAACTGCCATCCGGTCGACGGGGGGCCGACGCAAGGCGACGCCATGCTGCCGCACCAGCCGCCCGTCGTGCGCGGCGAGGCCGATTTCGGCGCGGTCGGGATGAACTGCTCGACCTGCCACGGCAGCGAGAACGTGGCGTTTGCCACGGGCGGTGGCAGCATTCCGGGGCACGAGCCTTGGGCGTTGGCGCCGGTTTCGATGGGGTGGCAGGGTGTCAGTCTGGCCGACATCTGCGTGCAGTTGAAGGATCCCGCACGCAATGGCGGCAAGGATCTGGAGGCATTGCACGAACACAACGCCGAGGACGGTCTGGTCGGTTGGGGATGGGAGCCCGGCGAGGGCCGCACACCCGCGCCCGGCTCGCAAGAGGAGTTCGGCGCCTTGACCCGCGCGTGGATCGACACCGGGGCGGCCTGCCCCGAGTGACGTGCGGCGCTGTCCGCCGCGATGGGCGGGCAGCGCGCCGCGCCGCACCACGCGGATCGGCCTAAAGCGGGATGCGGGGTGACTGGAACGTGCCGGTCGGACCGGTAAAAGGCAAGCGGTCTGCCACGAACGGCAGCAGGCGGACGGTGATATGCAAAGCCTCGGCCTCGGGTGTCGTTTCGACCAGAAACGCACTGTCTGCGATCTGCACGTTGCGCGGCCCGTCCGGCGTTTCAAACACGATCTGACCCAGGCCGTCCCTGGCGATCACCGTTTCGGCGGCGCGTTCCAGCGTCGGCTGCATGGCGTCCAGAAGGGCCGTCACCGCGGCCAGGTCGAGGCGATCCACCAGATCCTCGGCGGTGCCCTGCCCGACGACCGCTTGCGCGCCGGCCGGATGAACGATCACGGATGCGGGCGACGCGTCGTAGCGCAGGTGCAGCATCGCGCCGGCGACGGCCAGCAAGCTGAACCCAACCGCCCTTGACGGCGGCGGCGCACCCAGCGCGAGATGCGCCTGTGTCTCGGCGGCGATCCGGAACTCGATCGACGCCGGCGCGTGAACGAACACCGACTCGAAACACACGCGGATGTCGGCAAATCCGGCGTGCAGGCAGGGTCGGGTGGGGTCGCTGGCAAAGGTGCGCGGACTGACCAGGATGCGCGGGCTGGCCGCGCAGAACACGTGCACCCGTTGCCCGCCTGCGGCGAAGGCGGCAAACCGGGCGTCGGCGGCGGCCAGTGCGGCAAAGGCGTTTCGCGTGTCGGCCGCCGACAGATCGCGTGCAAGGCGCCCGGTGAGCCAGCGCGCATGCGCGACGCCGTTCAGCATGTTTTGCGATACGGTGTGACCCAGCAGCACGCCGCGACGCACCTGATCGGCCGCCTCGGTCGCCGCCACCCGCCGGTCGAGCCTTGGGGCCGGGACCGCAGACACCTGCGTGGCGAACGGGCGCAGGGCGGGGAACGGAAACTCCATGCCTGCCAGTGCCCCCGCCGTCAGCGTGATGTCGTCACGACCTTCGACGCTCGCCTGCTCCAAGCGGGTCACGATACCCGGCACCGACCCTGTCAGGATCCCGTCCGGCGTCCCGTCCGAGATCGGAGCACCGTCAAGAAGTGCGGCCACCGTCACATCCGTGCGCCCGGACAGCGGCGTGCGCACCAGCGGCACTTCGGCCAGTGCGGCGCCAAGGGTGTCGCTGACGATCCTGCGAAAGGCCTTGCGCACTTCGGTGTCGCAGAACACGATCAGCATCTCGACGAGGCGATCAAAGATCTGGTGCATGCCGGACGGAATCTCGGAAGCCAGTGCGATCGTCACCGTGCCTGCCGTGGTGGTGGCCGACGGACGCAAGACCAGCGCGCTGCCATCGGCATTCGCGCCAAGCCGCAAGCGCGAGGTGACGGTCAGGTTCGAGACGTCGACGCCGATGGTCGTCTCGTCCCACACCAGATAGACCACCGCCGCGAGCAGCAGCGCACCGCCCGCGATCGCCGCCAGCGCCAAGGTGCCCAGCGACATCAATCCAAGCCCCAGCAGAACCAGACCGAAAGGCCCCAGGCCCAGCAGGGTTGCGATAACCAACGGCACCGCCGCTGCCACGACCAGCCCGCCCACGACCAGCACGCCCGCCGCCGTGATCCAGAAATCCTCGCCCGGTGTGCGCGTCATGCCCACAGTCAGCGCCAGCGCCGACACCGACAGGGACATGGTGATCCCCGGCGGTCCGCCCGGCGCAAAGTCCCGGACCGACAGGGTGTTCACAAGGGCCTGATTGGCGAAGGTCAGCCGTCCGGTTTCCAGTACGGCGCGGACATCGACCAGCTGAAGATCCTCGGAGGGCAATGGTCCGTTGAACGCCACTGCAGGAATGTCGACCGGCAGGACGGCAAGGCGCGCGTTGATGACTTCGGCCACGACAATCGCTTTTTCCGTATCGGACAGGCGGTCGAACCGGTCGTTTGGCGCTATCGCGGGGTCGGCAGCCAAGGCCAGCAGGGTGGCCGCGATATCGGCGTTCAGCGCAATGGGGTCGCCCGCCCCACCAAACGGAATCGGCGGGTTTTCGGCGCACAGCTGCCGCGCCAGGCTGCGCGCGAGCTGGTTCACCACGACCTCGGCTACAAGGCGCACACTGTCGGTCGCTGGCAGCGCGTCGATCTGATTCAGCCAGTCCACGGCAAAGCGCAACTGTCGCTCGCCATCGACGGTGGCGCCGACGGCGCCGAAGCTGCCAAACCGGCTCGTCAGCAGATTGGCCGCCTCTGTCACCGCGTCGAGCAGCGACTGGCGAACGGCCATCGCGCCACTTTCGACGTATGCCACGGGGCCGCACGAGGGCAGGATCGGCGTGTCGGACAGCTCGATCTTGGACAATCCTGGAAGGGCTGCCACCATCGACATGCTGCCCTGCGTGCGATGGTGGGGTTGCGGTGCCGCCGTTCCCAGCGGCCGTTGGGCCAGAACGGTGCCTTTCGCCTGCCCTTTGCCAGCCTCGCGGCGGTGGCGCAGGTCCTGATATCCGTCCGGCAGCGCAAAACGGTCCGGATCGAAACGGACGTTTTGCAACGCCTCGATCGTGTGGACGGCCATTGGCCGTGCCTTCTCGCCAAGACAGCGAACTTCGATCACCTCGGGCACGCCAAGCCGGCACAGGGCGTCGAACGGCAGTCCCAGGGCTGCCATATCGCCAAGGCCCGGCAGGACCGCGCGCAGGATCATGGCCGTCGCCGCCAGCGGGGTAGCGTCGTCCCGGTCGCGGCACGTCAGATGCAGCGCGATCCCATAGGGACCCGCCGCGCGCAGGACGACCCGCTGGCCTTCTGTCGCGAGCGTCCAGTCCGCCATCACCTTCCGAATGCCGGCCGGCAGCAGTGGCAGCGCGAGATGTTCGACGCCCAGATGCAAATAGCTGCGCTGTCGCGCGTCGACGTGAACCGCGCCGAGGACCGGATGGGACAGAGACCATCCGCCTCCTCCGACAGCATCGTCCCCCTTCGCGTCGCCCCCATCCGCCATGCGCAGATAATCGCCTGCGGCTTCAACATCGATCGTGCGGTCGAACGCGACCAGGCTTTGCCCCGAAGGCCCCGCCAGCGCCGTGGCAACCGCACCTTGCGCCTCGCGCAGATCGAATCGCGAGGTCAGGCGAAATGAAAGCCCATCCGGCGGTTCTTTGGGCGCGGCCCAGGCCCGAGACGGTGCCGCACCGAAAATCTTCTGCAATTCTTTCGCGTTAGGACGCCGAACATCCGAGCCATCGGAAAAGATCATGGAAAATCCTCCTTGCCGAAGTGTCAAAATTGACCGTGGTGCATCAAATGGTTGCCTGATCCGACAAACCGATCAAGTGTTTTGCGCTGCCCGCTTACTCGCGTGGGTTGCATCGCAGTGTCAGCGGCGGTCGATAGACGGCCCTAGGGACGACCATATTCTGCTGCCGGTACCTTGGTGTGGGGCCTGCGTCTGATCTGTCAGGGCACAAAGCTACTGGCGGAGAGACAGCCCGCCCTTACCGGTATGCAGTCACCTCGCAATGACTTGCATCTAGCCCCATTCATCGCCTTGTTTATTTGGAAATGTAAGCCGCCTAGCCTGTTTTTCCCTTGCCATCGTTTGCATCCAGATACATTGTCTTGGTTGGGTTGGTAGATGGGTAAATGAAATGCCACGGGTTGCCGCAGAACTTGGACCGCTGGACGTCAAGCGCCTGACCCATGCCGGGGGCAAGGGTAACGCGATGGTGGCCGTAGGCGGGGTGGCGGGGCTTTACCTGCAGATCACCCCGAACAACGCCAAAACGTGGATTCTGCGGGTTCGGGTTGGTGAACGCCGCCGCGACATTGGCCTTGGTGGCTTTCCGACAGTCACGCTTGCGCAGGCCCGCGAAAAGGCCCGCGACACCCGCGCGAAAGTGGAAGCCGGGATTGACCCGGTAGAGGAACGCAAGGCCAACCGCGCCAAGCTGGTAGAAGCCCAGCGCCGGGGGATGCTATTCAAGGATGCTGTCGATAAGGCCCTTGGCGCGAAGCTGGACGCCTTCAAGAACGAAAAGCACCGCAAGCAATGGCGCTCGACCCTCGACACTTACGCACTCCCCCAGCTTGGCAAGATGGCAGTGCAAGATATTGCGGTGCAGGACGTGTTGCGCGTGTTGCAGCCGATGTGGACCGACAAGACGGAAACCGCTTCTCGGCTGCGGGGGCGGATTGAGGCGGTCCTGTCGTGGGCTACGGTGTCGGGGCATCGCACTGGCGACAATCCGGCGCGCTGGGCCGGGAACCTCAAGGAATTGTTGCCCGCCGCCGCTGCCGTGGCCGTCACTGACAATCAGCCTGCATTGGCGCTGGGCGCGGTCCCGGCATGGTTCGCAGACCTTCAAGGGCGGGAAGGCTTTGGCGCGCGGGCTTTGGAGTTTGCCGCGCTGACTGCCGCCCGATCCGGGGAAGTGCGGGGCGCAACTTGGGATGAAATAGACCTTGAGGCGAAAATCTGGACCATCCCGGTGGCGCGGATGAAGATGAAACGCGAACACCGCGTCCCGCTGTCATTCGCTGCCGTGGACTTGCTGGAGGCACTTCCCCGCCTCGACGGCACGCCGCTGGTGTTCCCGGCAGCGCGCGGTGGGCAACTGTCCGACATGACCCTTAGCGCCACCATGCGGTGTATCCATGAGGCCGCGAAAGAGCGGGCCGGGGGTGGGAATGATGCCGGTTATCTGGACCCGCGCAACAAGCGCCCAGCCGTGCCGCATGGCTTGCGCTCGACGTTCCGCGACTGGGTGGCAGAGAAAACTCAGTATCCGGGCGACTTGGCCGAGGTTGCCCTAGCGCACCGCATTTCCAGCGCCGTGGAAGCCGCCTACCGGCGCGGCGATACGGTGGAAAAGCGGCGGCGGATGATGACCGATTGGGCGGAATTTTTGCTGCAGGAACCAAAGACGGCAAAGATAGTGAGGCTCTAGCATGCGACACATTATACTTTCAGATAATGGATACAACGTCGCGCCGGATGCCCATCATCGGCTGCTCGTGGTCGAAAACTTTCCCGACAGTCCAAGAGATCAGGAGTTGGGACTTTTTATAGCCAAAACTGAACAAGCCGAGTTTTTGCGGGTGGGTGAAGAAAACTACACACCATCAGAAATCGTTGTCGCTGTTGCGAATAAGTTGCAGAAACGAGCAACACAACAATTCCTCACTGGTTTCGTTGCACTTTCTTTCGTTTGATTAAGGCTGCAGGGAGAAACGCCTAGCCTTAATCGCGCCTCGATTATCGCATCCTGCGCAGCGAACGCATTTGAATGAATCACGTTTAGACCAGCACTTCAGCCCACTTCAGACAATAAATCGATGGCCGTAACCAGCGACCCATCGTCCGTCGAAAGTATTTTCCGAAGGTATCGGAGCGTGGCCCATATTTGTGCGGCCCGCGTTTCTTCAGCTGGATATCTAGCTGTTGCGCATCTCTGGGATGAAACGGCCGAGGTTCCTGCTTCACTGATTCAGACCAGCGCCGAGTTTCAGACTGCCTTGGAAGAAGCTACGGACACGACATTGTGGAACCTTTGGGACGTGACGAAACACTTTCCGTCTATCCTTGGCGGCTGGCCCGTTTTGACCCCGGAAGACGATCTGCTCTTTTGGGTAAAAAAAGGATTTGACCTGGCAATCGAACAAGGGTTGATCCAGCGTCAAAGGGGGGGAAGATAAACGTCCCCAGCGGTAGTTGATCTACCCCAATTTTTCTGGGTTCGCATATGAAACAATATCCGTGTGTGGCAACGCATGGAGATTAAAATGCAGGAAACCTAACTTTCAGACCGTCAGATCGGCGCGCGCTATTCGGTGCATTATCTGACACCGCGCCACTGGCTCAAGACCGCCCGACCTTTCCCAAGCCGATCCGCCTGACGCCCGGTTGCGTCCGCTGGAAGCTGTCCGATCTGGAGGCGTGGGAGTCCGCGCAATCGAAAGCTGCATAACGAAACCGCCACCCGGCAGGGCGGCGGCTCTATTCGTTTGCGACGGTTTGAACACCTCGCAAGAATAGCACCCCCTCCTGCCCAAAGCAACGAAAGCTGAGGCAAGAGAATGGCAAAGCAAGACCGCTGGTTTTCCAGCCCGACTCAGATCTACTGGTGTTGCAAGGCTCTTACGGAGGGCCGCTCCCTTACACACAGAACCGAAATCCGCGAGGTGAAGGGGTGGAGGTTGGCGGCTATTGTTGAAAAGCTGAAGAAGCAATTCGGATGGCCGATACTGGTGGACTATCGCGGGCCGGAAGCCATCGCGCACTATCGCCTTGAACCCGGCACCGACACCGCTCGCCTACGGTATCCGCCCAGCGCCGAGACCTTGGCTGACGGGGGGACGGCATGACCGACCTGCAAGCGTTCCGTATCGCCCGTGCGTGGGGCTTGTCCATCCCGGTCGCCCGCGTCTTGGCAGGCATCCTTTACGGGGACGGAGGTGCACAATGAACACCTCCACATTGCCGACCGCAGCCACGTCCTTTTACACGGTCCGCAAGGTGCGTGGCGGCTGGGGTGTTCGTCTTGTGACGCCAAGCGGGGGCAAAGACCTGACAACCCACCTCTACACCTTGCCAGACCGTGACGCCGCAATTGACCACGGGAAAGCTACGGCGGCGCGGGTGCAGCGCCCGTTCAAGCTGCGCGGGGTAGCACAATGACATTGTTCCCCTTTCCGGCTCTGGTGGCGTTCTGCAGCCCGTTGTTGAAGTCTTCGCCCCGGCACAGGGCACCGGCGGGTTGTTTGAAGCCTATGTCTGGAGGAACCGGGATAGGCTCGGTGGCCTTGTTCTGCTGCTCCAAACCGAAACCCAGATGCATGAATTGCAGGCCATCGTGAAAGGCATTTTTAAGGGGGGCACCGATGGGTGAAGCCTTCCCGATCCGGCAAGAGGCCGCGCTTTCACAGGTGCCCGCTCAAAATGCGGCAAACTGGGCGCGCAATGGCTTTCCGGTGTTCCAATGTAAGCCAGCGGACAAAAGCCCCCTGACCCCACATGGCTTCAAAGATGCGACCACCGATCTGGGCCAAGTCGCGGCGTTCTGGAAAGAACATCCTAAGGCGCTGGTGGGCATCCCTACCGGGGCCGCAAGCGGGTTGTTCGTGGTGGACCTCGATACCGACCGCGACACTGGCGAGGCCATAGGGGCGGCTTCCCTTGGCGCGCTGGGCCTGTCCAATCTGATCGGCAGCGTTCCAACCGTTTCGACCCCGAGCGGGGGGCGGCATCTCTATTTTCGGGCCTGCGGGCTTGGAAACACCACCAGCAAGGTGGGCCGGAAAATCGACACGCGGGGCGATGGGGGATACATCATCGTGCCCGGCTCTGTGACGCAGCTGGGGGCCTATCTGCTATTGAATGGCTCGATCACACCTAAGGCACTGACAAGCGTTGCTGCGGCCATTCTGGAGGCGCTGCAGGGCAATCGTGGGCACGCCCCGCACCGGCTTTTCAGATCGACACAGGGGCGCGCTACACCCCCACGGCAGAACGGCGAAAGGCCGACCCGTCCGAGGTGGAGGAAATCCTTTCCTACATCCCGCCCGACTGCAGCTACGACGACTGGTGCGGGGTGCTGATTGGCCTGCATGACCATTTCGGCGGATCGGAGACAGGCCTCGATATTGCCGACAGATGGAGTGCGCAAGGCGCGAAGTATAGGCCCGGCGAACCCGGCGCGAAGTGGAACAGCTTCAAGGCGGGCGGCGGCAAGGGCTGGGGCACAGTCTGCGAACTGGCGCGGCAAAACGGGGCCAATCTGGCAGACATTGCCCGCCGCCACAAAGGGAGGCAGTCCGCGCCAACGGTAAGCACGGCACCGCCCAGAGGCGGCGGGACCGAGGCCGCACCAATCGACGCCAAGCCAAAGCGGCAAGACCGCGTTAGGTGGTGCGCAGACGTCGCCTGCACGATTCTGGAAGATGCCCCTGACTGGCGCGGGGTACTGGCTTACGATGAGTTTACCGGCCTAAATATGCTTCTCTAGCCGATCCCCGGAACCACCGTTCCGCGCTCGACTTTCACGCCTCGACCGATGAATGACAACGATATCACGGCGGCCGTGCGATGGTTCAACCGCAACGGCTTCCCCGACGCAACATCGAACGGCACCGCAGACGCCCTGTTTCTGGTGGCAGGGCAAAGCATCATTTCCCCTGTGCGGCACTTCCTCGAAGGGCTGTCATGGGATGGCGTGTCCAGGGTGTCGGATTGGCTGACCTGCTACTGCGGGGCCGAACCGTCCGACCTGACGGCGAAGGTGGGCAAGGCTTGGCTTGTGTCGGCTGTCGCGCGCGCGCTGAAACCGGGCTGCAAGGCGGATTGCGCCTTGGTTCTGGAAGGCAGGCAGGGGGCCGGGAAATCCTCGATCTTGCGCGCCTTGGCGGGGGATGACTGGTTCTTTGACGGCTTGCGCGACATGCATGGAAAGGACGCCAGTGCGAACCTGCGCGGCAAGTGGATTATCGAACTGCCCGAACTGTCGGCCATGCGCCGATCTGACACCGAGGGCGTGAAGGCGTTCCTAAGCCGCACCGAGGAACGCTATCGCCCCGCCTATGGGCGCACCGAGGTTGTGGAGCCGCGCCGTTGCGTCTTTGCCGGAACCACCAACCGCAGCGACTACCTGACGGACGACACCGGGGGGCGGCGCTTCTGGCCTGTCGTTGTGGGGGGAGTGGACCTCGACGCCTTGACCCGCGACCGCGCCCAGCTTTGGGCGGAAGCCGTGGTGCTGTTCAATGCGGGGGAGCACTGGTGGCTTGATCGGGCCGACGAAGGAGCAGCGGCGGCAGTCGTGGCAACGCGAGCGGCGGATGACCCTTGGGAAGCAGACGTGCTGCGGGTTGTGGAGACCTTGACCGAGGCCAGCACCCGCGACGTGTTCCATATGCTGGAGGTGTCGATTGACCGGCGCACCCGTGCCGACGCCCAGCGCATCGCAGGCATTCTGACCCGCGCGGGATGGACCCGGTCGGGCAAGTTTTCCGGCGGGCCGAACCGCGACCTTAGCCGCTATGTGGCACCCCCAGGGGGGGCGGCATGACTAGGAGCGGAACCTACTGCGGAACCTCTTGCGGAACCCGCCCGAAAAAGCCCTGCAAAAACAGACATCCCCGCGAAGTGCGGAACCTTGCGGAACCTTTTCCCACACATTTCACCAGAACACATAACCTACTGAAAAAAATGAGGTAATCGGGTATATGTCTGTTCCGCAGGTTCCGCTTGTAGCCGTCACTTACGCATTTGGGCGCAATGTGTGGAAAGAGGTTCCGCAGGTTCCGCACCTGCTCCGACTGGCAGTCAATCGACGGGGCGAAACACGGGCTTCCACGCTCACGAGTCAGCCCCTGCCCTGGACGCAAGACAGGCACCTAGCCCGCCTGCCAAGCGCCGATTCGGACCGGGGGCAGCTAGGAAAGGGGGGGGAAGGGCTAAGATTACATATGAGGAGCAAATGTGAACCACATGAAGAAAGCAATCGACATGCAGGATGAAACACCAAAGCCGCCCACCGCGCCCACCAAGCGCAAATCCATGCCGTTTCCGAAATCGGTCGAGATGGGCAAAAGCGAACTGGACAGCCTGATGGACAGCCTGCCCGCCAAACACCGCGAGAGGGTTGAGGCGGTCGTTGCCCGCAATCATCGCCGCAGTCACGGCATCGCCATGCAGTTGAAGTTGGACGGCGGAAAACTGGAAGTGAAATACACCCACGACAGCCCAGAAGCGGCTGCCCTGATCCTCATGGCCGATCTGGCGACGATGGACCCCGCCTTCTACATGGGTGTCACCGGGCAGGTTGCCCGCATCGGCGCTAACGGCTCGAAGATTGACGAGGACAACAGCAACTTCCTTTTGTCAGTGGTGCGGGCGGTCCAGCCCCGCGACGAGTTGGAAACCTTGCTGGCCGTCCAGATGGGTGCGATCCACGCGGCAACGATGATGATGGCGCGGCGGCTCAATCACGTCGAAACCATACCGCAGCAAGACGCCGCCGAACGGGCTTTGAACAAGCTGGCTCGCACCTATGCGATGCAGATGGAGGCGTTGAAGCGTTATCGCACGGGCGGGCAGCAGAGGGTCAGTGTCGAACACGTCACGGTCAATGCAGGCGGGCAGGCGATTGTGGGCAATGTGCAGCATGGGGGGAGGGGTGGCGATGATTGATGGCGACAACCCCATGAGCAAGGCCCATGCGGCCCCCCACATGCACGGCGCATTCAAAGCGGACCGGCGAACCGTGCAACGCTCCTGCGGTGAAGGGCTGGACCGTCTGTCGGTTTCACGGCGCAGGCGGTGGACACGCGGCAGGCATCACGCACCCGTCATGGAAGCACGGCATGCGGTCGCAAGAATGGATCGAGGTAAGGCGTGAGATCAACGAGCTGGTGCGAGAAGCCCGTAAGATCGAAAGAGCGCCAGTCTCAACTCGGGACGGAACGCGCTTGTCCAGTTAGCAAAATCAGGCGAGCTTGCTGTTAAGCGGCAGGATACTTGGGCAATGTCAGATAGACTATTTTGGATGGGAGACCGACACATGACCGATGTTGAAGAGACGCAGATCGGAAAGGTCTTTGCCTATTGGGACACCGACGACCACAGTGCGCATACTGAATTTGTTGCTGAATGGCGCGGGCATTTTCCGCAGTTTCGCATCGTCGGCGATGCCGAGGCCTTGCCGCTGATCGAACAGCACTTTCCAGAACATGTGAAGCTATACAAGGCAATACGCATCCCCGCTGCGCGATCGGACATTGCGCGATGCGTCCTTTTGCACGCTTATGGCGGGGTCTATGTCGATTGCCATTGTGGTGTTCGCGATATTGCCGATCTGCGGGCCGAGATAGCGCGATTGTCTGATGTGGATCTGATAGTACTCAACCGGGAAAAGCCCGTTTCAGAGTGGCAGCGGGATGAAAATCTGGTTATCAATGGCATGTTGTTCGCCCGACCCAGTCTGCCAGTGATGCTGGAGGCCTGCGCCGCTGCGTTGGAAAATCTTGCGGCCTATCGCCAAAAGCAACTTGCCTCGGGTACGCCAAATGCGGTGCCCTACGACATCTGGTCAATGACAGGGCCGTGGGTGCTCACTTCGCTTCTTTTTGACGCGGCGCGTTGCAATAGGGTGTTGCGGCGCGAGTTCGAGGGCCGGGTGCGCGTGATACCCGAGGCGACGGCACCGATCCGGCGGCTGATGCATGTGAAAACCAGGATATCGAGCCTGCACTGGTCCCACCGGCAGGCTAATGAACCGCTATTTGATTTTTGAAGTGGAGCTTTCGAACAACGGCTGGTTTCCCAGCATTTGGAGGAGGCGTTTGATGGGAGATAGGGGAAGAGGGCAAGGCCCGAATTGCCGAGGCGCAACGGCGGCGCTGGTCAGATTGGAGGGCTGCGGGAGAAAGACAAAATCCGACCGCTGCTGGTTTTTGGACAGACGTCTTCCTGCTCAGACTTGGACCATTGTCCACCCTATACACGTGTAACTCGGGTCGGCGGCAGATCAACTGCCGGCTTATCGACCCGGATTTAGCCCGAGCAGGTAAGGGCCAATGGTGAGACTGGGTCGAACGGATTGCTTGAGGCGAACTATTGATCCCAAGGCCTTTGCAAAGCGGAAGGTATCTACGCGCCCTAAAGGCCAGACAGCAGTATCAGCCCCACAACGGCAATCAGCCATTCGCCCCAGTGCAACGACGGGGCCGAGGGCAGGGGCTGCGTCCACGCGGTGTCGCGGCTGTCGATCTGGCTTTGTGTCAGAGGCGGGGGGAAGCGCGGGTCCATTGCGTGGGTCTTTCCTGGGTTGGCACTTGTGGCGAAAATGACGTGTATTTTCTGGGAAACTGGCCGCGTGACAGAGGATTTCACGCGGCCAAACTCGTTAACAAGTCAATCAAAGGAGCCAGTTGGGCTACCTTGACCAACATAATTCTATCCTGCTAATGTGGCATTAGGGAGACTAATGATTACGATTGTGGAAACAGTCTGTTGTCTTCCGACAGCGTCAAGCAATGTAGCCAGGACCAGTGTGGGGATTGAGGACCAGATGGCGCTGTCGCAGGAGCGAGAAGCCCAGCGCCAACCCCAACGTCACGTCATCTGCTGGGCCTCGAGCCAGTTTCTTCGGACAGGGCCCCGCCGGGCGGCTTGACCCTGTCAGTCGGTGTCACTGAAGGCGCGCAGCGTCGATCTTCACTCTTATCATGCCCTCGCTGACCTTGTAGGTGCCGCCGGTCAAACTGACGCAACGCTTGCCGACCGTTTGAAGGCGCAGGTCGGTGACGTTCAGTTGTTGATCCAACTTCACGTCATGCACCCACCCTACTACCGTGCCTGTTTGGTCAGCGACCGGCAGGCCGTTGTAGACCTGGCTATTGCCGCCTTTGGCACAGCGCATCTTGGTCTTGATCGGCATGACGGGTGTGCTGACTGTTGACAGCGTGGTCACGAGCTTGGTGCGTGGTTTTGCGGTCGCAACGTCCCGGCTGGAGGTTTTCCCACGCCCTGCGCCCTTCCCGTCCGATCCGACCGAAGCACCCTTCGAACCGGTGCCAACATTCTTTCCGTTGCCACTATTTTTCCCGGTGCCGCCACCCGCAACAGCGCCGCCGTTCCCACCGGTGTTGTCGCCGCCGACGCTGACGCCACCCGTTTTACCACCGCTGCCACCTATGTTCGCCCCAGCGCTGGCCACTGACTTGCCCCCGACCGTTGCGCCGGCCGAAATACCGTCCCGCCCGCCGACGTTGACACCCGCCTTTGCGACCGAGTCACCCTTGGCGGAGACACCCGCCGACACACCGTCCTGACCGCCAACTCTGGCACCCACATTGGCACCGGACTCGCGTCCAACGGATGCCCCGGCCGATACGCCGCCCACATTAACACCCGCTTCGATGTCCGAGCCGCGCCCGATCGAAAGGCCGCCGCGCCCGGAGACACCAACCGAGATTTCAGCCTGTGCCGCTTGAATGTTATATCCGAGCGCCAGCGGCAGTGTTACCGCTGTGGACAGAACCAGTCGAAGAAAGCTGGTGCTGCGCTTTGGTTGGGTCCTCATTTTCTTCAAGAAAGTCATGCTACGTCCTTACCTTGCTATGGGCCCGAAGGCTCCTGTTACACACGGAATTCATCTTGGCAGCCGACCCCCTTTTGCGCGGCGCTTTTGATGGTTGGACTTTGTTTTCACTTCTTTGTCAGCTTTTTGGTAGTAAGGCTTTGTTTTCGCGTAATTGTCAGGCTTTGACCTTACTACCTATGCGCTTACGGATTAACCCAAGGTTGAGTTTCAGAGAGTTACAGAAAATGCACTTATAGCGACGAAACAATCCGCATAAATTGTTTCGAATGCTGCGGTTCACACGGCTTTGTCGCGCAAATACAAAAAGGATTTACTAAGCAAAATCAGTATGTTAGCCATTTACCATGAGCGGACCGAAGCGCCTACTACGGCAGCAGGAAGTACCAATGTCAGAGCCCGAACCGCGCGGAATCGAACCGGGCGACAACTGGCCGCGCACCGTGCTGGTTCACCTCTGGCCCTGCGGCCACAAGCGCCATCGCAAAGCTCGCGCCCGGCGCGTTCTGAAAAACGCTCGCTGGGGCGAATGGACTTGTCGGCAATGCCTCGACCCCGTTCCGTTCACGCGCAGGGCCGATGCGGTCTATTGCCGGGAAAGGTGCAGGAAGCGCGCGGCAAGGTCCAGGAAGGCCGCCAGGGGAGCACAGCGCCCCTCTGAGGCGTGACCATGCGGGCTGCACAGATTGCCACCACAGGCGCGGCTTTGAAGGCCACCCGGAAAGCCGCTGGCCTAACACAGCTTGCCCTTGCCCAGCGCGCGGGCGTATCGCGGGAAGCTGTGCAGTATTGGGAAGCCAAAGCCACCGTGCCGCTGCGCTATGGTGCGCCCCGTGTCTTTGCTGAGGTGCTAGATCTGCCCGAGTTGGCGGAATTGTCCCGCAATAACGCGCGCGCGGGGGGATGGGGTGATACACGCCGACGGGAAACTCTGGCACGGTTGGACCTTTATGTTGAGGCCCAGCTTTCGCTGATGAAGGAAAGGGAAGCCCAGCGCCAAGCACGCCGTCGCGTGGTCTGTGGGGCCAAGACGCGAAAGGGTGGCGAGTGCAGGAACAAGTCCGAGGCTGGCCGTAGGAGGTGCAAGTTTAATGGCGGCAAATCCACTGGGGCCAGAACGCCAGAGGGAAAGGCCCGGATTGTCGAAGCGCAGCGGCGGCGCTGGGCGGCTTGGCGTTTGCGTGTGGTACCGCCTAGATGATAGCTAAGTTCGATGGTCGTTGCTATTTCGGAAGGCGCATCTTCCGCTAAACGAGTTTCTGCTGACCCCTATTTCTTTAGAGTGACTTCGAACCAAGCTCAGCTTCGAAGTAGTAGCAGGACTACCCCTCGAGTAAATCAGAATGATTCTTTGTAATTGAAACAATCAATTGATATGGCTCACTTGAAGCAATTCCGAGACTAGTAAGTTCGCCAAACCTGCCAACGTTATCCTTCAGCCAAGCCCACGTGACAACAGTGTCGCCATAGTCTCCGCTTTGAGCATTGCCAAACCAGAACCCATCATTCTCAAGATTGACATCGACGGCCGATAACTTTCCGCTCCGTCTCAGGAAATCAATGAAATTCGGCTCTCTAATGGTAAAGACAAAAACTCCTTTCGGCTTCAGAGAGTCCATAATTTGTTCAAGATTGTTTAGGAATACATCGTGCGGAAGATGTGTAAAAACAGAGTACGCGTACGCAAAGTCAAACTCTGCTTTGGGCAGGGAAGCTTGAGTCAGCCTGGCATCCAACAGGAGTGTTGGGTTTGACATTCCACTCGCTTTAAAAAGCTGAAGAGAACTTTCCCACGCATCAGAGCAGGTCAATTGAATTGGGGAACCAAATAGATTGATTAGACTTGCGATGCGGCCAAAACCCGCTCCATAATCGAGTGCTTTCCATTCACCCGTTTCAATCAAGGGAATAGCGTCAATCAGCTTTTCAATGAACTCTACAGTTCTTGTCAGCAGTACTTCACCATCTGCACCAGTATAGGCCCTCTGAATCAGAGAACTGGGCCAAACGACACCATCTCGCCCCGATAGGGAGGCAATTTTCCGGCCTTCATTGAGCAACTCATCAAAATCGAATTTTTTCTTTCCGCTATCTTTGCTGTCCGATAGATGATCTAAAAAAAATTCAAAGTTTGGTGTGCTGAAGAAATCAAGACGTTCTTTGATGATTGCATCATCCCAATCCCACCAGCAAAGCTTTAGTAGCTTGTTTACAATTGCTTGCTCAAAATGCATTCTGATCAATTTTGCGGGCACTCCACCAACAATGCTGTATGGCGCAACATCTTTTACAACAACCGCACGAGCGCCAATCACAGCACCATCGCCTATGGTGACGCCGGCCATGACCATCGCACCTCGGCCAATCCAGACATCATTGCCGATATGGACACTCAGGTTAGCAGCTTGATAACGACTAGAGACCAGGTTCGCCGACTTCCCGAAAACATAAGTAAGTGGATAGGACGAGACGTAATCGATGTGATGTCGACCATGCTTTCCGACAAAGATGCTTACATCGTCAGCTATCGAACAAAAGGCACCAATTGTCAGACTGTGTTTAAAGTCTCCCTTGGACCAATGAAGATTGGGGCCCCCGTACGAGTGTTTTCCGACAGAAATCGGAAACCCATCATCAATAAATCGAGCCAGTTTGCGTACCGTGTGTGCATCGGCTAAGGGACTGGGGGTGTCCGTCATTCTGTCTTATCCCAACATTCAAACTCACACTGCACGGGGGCCATTCTTCGAACTACCTTCACAACATCAGGCTTTGGTCGCACACCAGTAGATTACGATCGTTGCCCGCTGGCAAGTGGATAGGCGACGTGGCGGCGGAGCACCCATCAATTCGAAAATTCCGATCAACCTAAGCCTGCTCGCTCAGGTTTGGCCTCATTTTCTGGCGCTAAATGCGCGTGTTTTGCTATTCGCCGACTTCGGCGGACACTTTCGAAATCGAACCCCTACCCAGCGCCAAATGGGGGATATGGTGGGGGACAAATTTGTCCGAGCTACGCGCAACGCATTGAAATAACTCATCGAAAATTGATAGACAGGCGGAGAGACAGGGATTCGAACCCTGGGTCGGCGCAAACCGACAACGGTTTTCGAGACCGCCGCATTCGACCACTCTGCCACCTCTCCGCGGTGCTGGCCGTCTGGGCAGGGGATTAGCGGGGGCGTGCGGCGCTTGCAAGTGGGATTCGGCTGGGATCGGCCGGCGCGATCACGCGGGATTGCGCTGGGGCGGGGGCAGGCTTCTTGGCATTCCGGGCGGGGCTGTCTAGGTTCGTATCAGACCTGCTGGAGGCTTGCCGGATGAAACTGCGTGCTCTGTCTGTTGTGCTGGCGATGGCGCTGGCTCCGGTGGGGGGGTGGGCGCAAACCGCGCCGCCGGTGCCTGCGCCTGACGAGGCGACCGACCAGATCGCGGCGCTGTCGCAGGTGTTGATGATCGACGCCGTGATCGAGGTCATGCGCGATGAGGGCATCGCCTACGGGTCGGACCTGGCGGACGAGATGTTTCCCGGCCAGGGCGGGCCGGGGTGGCAGTCGGTAGTCGCGGCGATCTATGAACCCCGGGCCATGCGCGCGCAGTTCGATACGACATTTCGCGCCACGCTGACGGGGTCTGCCGATGAGGTCGCAGCGATCGAGGCCTTCTTTGCGTCAGAGCTTGGTCAGCGCGTGCTGACGCTGGAAATCGAGGCGCGCAGGGCCTTGCTGGATGACGTCGTGGAAGAAGCCGCGACGCTGGCCTATGCCGAGATCGAGGCCGAGGGCGGGCCGCGTCTGGCGGCGCTGAAGGCGTTCATCGACACCAACATGCTGGTCGATTCCAACGTCATGGGTGCGCTGAACGCGAACCTCGCGTTCTATCAGGGCATGGCAGAGGTAGAAAGCTTTGGCGAGGCGATGCCCGAGGACCAGATGCTGGCCGAAGTCTGGGCGCAGGAGCCCGATATCCGGACGGAAACCGAAGACTGGCTGCATCCCTATCTCGCTTTGGCCTACAAGCCGCTGAGCGACGACGACTTGCGCGCGTACGAGGCGTTCTCGGCCAGCTCCGCCGGTCAGGCGGTCAACACGGCGCTGTTTGCGGCATTCGACGCGATGTTCGTGTCGATTTCACGCGATCTGGGGCGCGCAGTGGCGCGGCAGATGCAGGGCCAGGAACTGTGATCCGCGCGGGCGTGGTGCCGGCCTGATGAGCGTCGATCGGGGGGACGGATCCCTGCTGCGGATCACAGCAATCGGGTCGGCCACGGTTCGGTAACGTCCTCGGTCACCTGGATGTCGTCGTTAGGCAGCGGCCGCTGCAACGTGCTGGCCTCGGCCCAGGGGGCGGACAACCAGGCGGTCCACTCTGCGGTGTGCGTCAGGACGACCGGCATCGCCTTGGGGTGGATGGACGCGACCACGTCGTTCGGTGCGCAGGTCAGGAAGCCGAACAGATCGTCGGTCGTCTCGCCATCCTTCAGCTTGCGCAGGCTTTTCCATTGGGGCACCCAAATGCCCGCAAAGAAGGCAGGCCGATCGTCCGGCACCGCGAACCATGCGTTCCCGGCTCCCTTGCCGCCCTTCGGTTCGGCAAACCGGGTCAGCGGCACGAGGCAGCGGTGCGCCGGACCCAGCCAGCGCCGCCAGTGGGGAGATGCGGTGTTGCGCACGTTGGTCACCCCGCGGTCGATGCCGGACGGGCTGTGAAACTGCGGCGGCGAGGGCAACCCCCACCGGGCCATTTGCACCACCATCGCCCCGTCTTCGGCGCGCAGGATCGGGGCGGGCCGGTCGGGATAGATGTCGCCCGGCTGGAGGTTGCCCGCCTGGTTGTCGAGATCGCCGAACAACTGTCGCATGGCGTCGACCGAGCGGGTTTGGGTGAACAGATTGCACATGTCAGGCCCTTGACGGTCTGCGGGTCCGGATGATTCCCCTTGCAGCCTAGCGCCTTCGCGGCAGTGGTGCGACGGGGGAACTGGCGCGGCGCGAAAACCGCCGACGGGCCCCAACGCGACCCTTGACACCCCGCAGGGTTTTCCCCCATAAACCCGCATCCCGGCGAGATGCGAGTCTTGGCCGGGATTGATATTTATGGAGCCCCGATCGGGGCGCGCTGTCCGAGGCGGGGTCTTGCGGCCCCACGAACTCCGAAAGGGGCCGCAGGACGCGGAGCAAGAGAGAAGGATAGACCATGTTCGCGGTCCTCAAGACCGGTGGCAAGCAGTACAAGGTTCAGGCTGGTGACATCCTGCGCGTTGAAAAGCTGGCCGCCATCGCCGGTGACAAGATCCAGTTCAACGACATCCTGATGGTCGGCGGCGATGCCCCGGTCGTCGGCGTGCCCTTTGTGGCCGGTGCCGCGGTGCAGGCCGAAGTGATCGAGCAGATCAAGGGCGAGAAGGTCATCCATTTCGTCAAGCGCCGCCGGAAACATTCGAGCCAGCGCACCAAGGGCCACCGCCAGCACCTGACGCTGCTGCGGGTGACCGATGTGCTCGCCTCGGGTGCCGACGCCACGGGCGTCATGGTCGCCACCGGCACCGCCGATGCGCGCCGCGCCGCCCACAATGCCGAAGCTGCCCCTGTGGCGGTCGAAGCCGCGAAAGAAGCCCCCGTCAAAGCAAAGCGTGCCCCCAAGGCCGCCGCAGCGCCGAAGGAGTAATCCCCCATGGCACACAAAAAAGCAGGCGGTTCATCCCGCAACGGTCGCGACTCTGCCGGTCGGCGGTTGGGCGTCAAGCTGTTCGGTGGCCAGATCGCCATTCCGGGCAACATCATCGTGCGTCAGCGCGGCACCACCTGGTTTCCGGGCGAAGGCGTCGGCATGGGCACGGATCACACGATCTTTGCCAAGGTCGAGGGTCACGTGACGTTCAAGAAAGGCATGAAGGGCCGCACCTTCATTTCCGTACTGCCAGCCGTCGAGGCAGCCGAGTAAGCCGAACCTTTACACTCGGGTTGTAAACGGGGGATCGGCTGAAAGGCCGGTCCCCTTGGCATTTCCGGGGTCTGCGGGTGCCATGCGGGATGGACTACCAAAGGAGAAACGTCATGACGGTGGATATGCTGGCGGTCGCAAAGGAAGGCCAGATCGCCGCAGGTCGCTTTGTGCTGCGCCCGGCGCGCAAGTCGGATGCCGGGCTGTTCGCGATGTATGCCGGTGACCGCCGCGTCGCCGCGGCGACGCGGTCGATCCCGCATCCGCTGCCGCCGGGAGCGGCCGAGGCATTCATGGCGCGGGCGGTTTCGGGCAGGGGGGACGAGGATATCTGGGTGATGGATGGATCGTCGACCGGGTTGGCCGAGGTGCTGGGCGTCATCAGCCTGAAACGGATGGACGAGGCAAAGTTTGCCCGCGGCCAGTCCGAGATCGGCTATTGGGTCGCGCCGGCGTTCTGGAACACCGGCTTCGCGTCCGAAGCGGTGCGGGCGCTGGTTGGGGCAAACCCGCAGGCCAATCGCACGATCTTTGCCGAGGTGTTTCAGGACAACCCCGGTTCGGCCCGTGTCCTTACGAATGCGGGATTCGAGTATCTGGGCGATGCCGAGACGTTTTCGGTGGCGCGCGGGGCACGGGTCCCGACCTGGACGTATGTCAAGAAACTCGATTGAGACTGGTCCCGAATGGTCGTATCGACTTTCGGGACCTGGAACCCCGAAAGTGTAAGCGATGAAGTTTCTTGACCTGTGCAAAGTCTATATCCGGTCGGGCGGCGGCGGGGCCGGGTGCGTGTCGTTCCGGCGCGAGAAGTTCGTCGAGTTCGGCGGGCCGGATGGCGGCGATGGCGGCAACGGCGGGTCGGTCTGGGTCGAGGCGGTCGACGGTCTGAACACGCTGATCGACTTTCGCTATCAGCAGCATTTCTTTGCCAAGTCCGGCCAGCCCGGCATGGGCCAACAGCGCACCGGCAAGACAGGCGAAGATATCGTGCTGAAGGTGCCGACGGGCACCGAAATCCTGGACGAGGATGAGGATACCGTGATCGCCGACCTCGTGCGCGTCGGCCAGCGGGTGCAATTGGCCAAGGGTGGCAATGGCGGCTGGGGCAACACGGCGTTCAAGACCGCCACGAACCGCGCGCCCGCCCGGGCCAATCCGGGGCAGGAGGGGGTCGAACGCACCATCTGGTTGCGGCTGAAACTGATCGCGGATGCCGGGCTGGTTGGCTTGCCCAACGCGGGAAAATCGACGTTCCTGGCGGCGGTTTCGAATGCCCGGCCGAAGATCGCGGACTATCCCTTTACGACCCTGGTCCCGAACTTGGGGGTGGTCGGCGTCGATGGCGCAGAATTCGTTATGGCGGACATTCCGGGGTTGATCGAGGGTGCCAGCGAAGGCAGGGGCCTGGGCACGCAGTTTCTGGCGCATGTGGAGCGTTGCAAGGTGCTGTTGCATCTGGTCGATGGCACGTCGAGCACGATCACCAAGGACTACCGTACCATCGTGCACGAGCTGGAGGCCTATGCCGAGGCGTTGGGCAACAAGCCGCGGATCGTGGCCTTGAACAAGTGCGACGCGCTGGATGCCAAGACGATCTCTGCCCGGCGGCGGGCGCTGGAAAAGGTATTTCCCGGCACTGTGCATGTGATCTCGGGCGTGTCGGGGCAGGGGTTGCAGGACGTGTTGCGCGCGCTGATGCGGCAGATCAAGAACGAGACCCCGGTGGAGGAGGCGGCGCCTTGGCAGCCGTAGCGCCGGATATTCGCGACGCCAAACGGCTGGTGGTCAAGATCGGCTCGGCGTTGCTGGTCGACCGCGCGACGGGGCTGAAGGTGGATTGGCTGCGCGCGCTGGCGCTGGACGTCGTGGCAGCCAAGGCGCGCGGGGCGGACGTGGTGCTGGTGTCGTCGGGCTCGATCGCACTGGGGCGCAAGGTGCTGGGTTTGCCGGACGGACCGTTGCCGTTGGAGCAAAGCCAGGCTGCCGCCGCCGTTGGGCAGATCCGGCTGGCGCGGGCCTATGAAGAGGTGTTGGCCCCGCATGGCGTGCTGACGGCGCAGGTCCTGGTGACGCTGGAAGACACGACGGACCGGCGGCGGTATCTGAATTCGCGCGCCACGATGGAAACCCTGCTGGGTCTGGGCGTGGTGCCGATTGTCAACGAAAACGATACAGTCGCCACCGATGAAATCCGGTTTGGCGACAATGACCGATTGGCGGCACAGATCGCGGTGACGGTTGGGGCGGATCAGTTGATCCTGCTGTCGGACGTGGACGGATTCTATTCCGCCAATCCGAAGGAGGACGCGACGGCGGTGCGGTTCGATCTGGTCGAGGCGATCACCCCCGCGATCGAGGCGATGGCGGGCGATCCGGTTTCGGGGATGTCGAAGGGCGGGATGAAGACCAAGCTGATGGCGGCCAAGACGGCTGTTGCGGGCGGTTGTGCGATGGCGATCATGGAAGGGTCGGTGATGCGCCCGTTGCAGGCACTGGCAGAGGGCGCCGCGCGGACATGGTTCGTCGCCGAAGGCTCGCCCCAGCTGGCACGCAAGCGCTGGATCGGGGCGATGAAGCCGCGCGGTGAGGTGCAGCTGGATGCGGGGGCCGTGACGGCCTTGCGGGCGGGCAAATCGCTGTTGCCGGCCGGGGTGGTTTCGGTGTCGGGCGCGTTCGGGCGGGGCGACCCGGTGGCGATCCTGTCACCGGAGGGCGATGGCCTGGGCAAGGGCCTAGTGCGCTATACGGCGGCGGAGGCGCGGCTGATCGCCGGGCACCGGTCGGGCGACATCGAGGCGATATTGGGTTACGCGGGGCGGGCGGCGCTGATCCACCGGGATGATATGGTTATCTGAGGGAAGCCGGGGGGCCAGCCCCCCGGACTCCCGGGATACTTGGACCAGTAGGAAAACAGGGGCGGCAGGCATGGACGGGGCAGTAGCGGACTTGATGTCGGAGATCGGGCGTGCGGCACGTGCCGCGGCTGCGGAGCTCGCCTATGCCTCGTCCGAGCGTAAATCGGCGGCGCTGATCGGCGCAGCGCAGAGCGTCTGGGACGCGCGGCAGACTCTTTTGGAGGCCAATGCCAAGGACATGGCCTTTGGTTCGGCCAAGGGCCTGAGTGCTGCGATGCTGGACCGGCTGATGCTGGACGAGGGCCGGCTGCACGGAATCGTCGAAGGATTGCGCAGCGTGGCCGGACAGGCCGATCCGGTTGGGCGGATCCTTGCGGAATGGGACCGGCCGAATGGCCTGCACATCCAGCGCGTTGCCACGCCGTTGGGGGTGGTGGGCGTGATCTACGAAAGCCGCCCCAACGTGACGGCGGATGCCGGGGCGCTGTGTCTGAAGGCGGGGAACGCGGTGATCCTGCGCGGCGGGTCGGAAAGCTTTCATTCATCGACGGCGCTGCATGCCTGCCTCGTGCGCGGATTGCGCGAGGCAGGGCTGCCCGAGGCGGCGATCCAGATGGTTCCGACACGCGACCGGGGCGTGGTGCAGGCGATGCTGACGGCGGTCGAGCACATCGACGTCATCGTGCCGCGCGGCGGCAAGGGGCTGGTCGGCCTTGTTCAGGCCGAGGCGCGGGTGCCGGTGTTCGCGCATCTGGAGGGCATCTGCCACGTCTATGCCGATCGCGATGCCGATCTGGACAAGGCAAGGGCCGTGGTTCTGAACGCCAAGACGCGGCGTACCGGGGTGTGCGGATCGGCGGAATGTCTGCTGATCGACCGGCCATTTTTCGACCGGCATGGCGCGGTTCTGATCGAAGACATGATCGCGGCCGGGGTCGAGGTGCGCACCGAAGGCTTGCTGCTGCAAGTTCCGGGGACGGTCGCGGCCAGCCCTGACGATTTCGGGCGCGAGTTTCTGGACATGATCATCGCCGTCAAGCTGGTGGATGGCGTGGACGAGGCGATTGCTCACATCCGCCGCTATGGCAGCAACCACACCGAATGCATCCTGACCGAGAACGACGCGACCGCCGCGCGGTTCATGCAGCGGCTGGATAGTGCCATTCTGATGCGCAACGCCAGTACCCAGTTCGCCGACGGAGCCGAGTTCGGCATGGGAGCCGAGATCGGCATCGCCACCGGCAAGTTGCACGCTCGCGGACCGGTCGGCGCCGAGCAGTTGACCAGTTTCAAGTATCTGGTCACCGGGAACGGAACGATCAGAAGCTGAGGCGCAGTTCGGTGTCGCGCATGTCCACGGTCAGACGGTGGCCATGGTGTGACAACTCTTGCGCGGCCAGAAGGAAATGGACCTGACTGGGGCCCACGTCGGGCCGGGCTGCGGGATTGGACAGCACCTCCCACAGATCGGCGTCCACCCGCAGCTTTTGCGACTGCGCCGCGATCACCCAGCGCCCATCCACCAGATCGACGTTGATCTTGCCGCCATAGGGCATCGCGGATTCGACGCATTGGATCAACAGGAAGGCCAGCTTCACCTCGCGGCGCGACAAATCGGCGGGGCTTTGCCAGTCGACCGACAGCCGTCCGCGCATCGCGTCGGCGAGGATGCCGGTCACCTCGGACTTGCCGATCCGCTGATCGGAGGAGGCGGTTCCGAACCCGACGCGGAAATACCGGATGCGGGCGTTGGCCGCGGCGACGCTTTCGGACACCAGCGCCATTTCCGGCCCGCGGACCGCGCCGTCCATCATCAGCAACTCGACCCCATTGCTGATCGCGCCGATCGGGCTGATAAGGTCGTGACAGATGCGGGACCCGAGGAGGGCGGCGAGATCGGGCTTGTCGGGCATCGGGGTCTCCATCGTAGGGTTGGTCGGAGGGCGTTGCGTGCAGTCATTGCTGGAGCCGGGCATGCTGGTGCGTCATCCGGGGCAGCCGGACTGGGGGTTGGGGCAGGTCCAGTCCAATGTGGGTGGGCGGGTCACGGTGAACTTCGAACATCGCGGCAAGGTGGTGATCGACACCCATCACGTCGAACTGCGCATCGACTTTGGCGGTGACGGCATACTGCCCTGAAACCTAAAGGATTTTCAACCACAGATTGCTGCGCGGCAAAGGGCGGTTGCAAACGGACGGGTCTGAACCTAAGACGGCGGGGCAAGTCTGGGCTGCTGATCAGGCGAATGTTGACGGTTTACCATGATTGCCGATGACGGCGCGTTTACCTTGCGACTGGCGTGCGACGACCGCGATCTGCGGGCGGCGCAGCGGTTGCGCTATGAGGTGTTCGTGGAGGAGCTGGGCGGCACTGGTCCGCTGGTCGATCATGCGGCCCGCCTGGAACGGGACGCGTTCGATCCCTGGTTCGAGCATCTTTTGCTTATCGATAATACCCGCGATCCCGCAGCGTTGGCGGATGTGGTCGGCGTGTACCGGTTGTTGACCAGCGACCGGATGCCACTGGCCGGGCAATACTATTCCGAGGGCGAGTTCGATCTGGGGCCGCTGAAAGCCTCGGGACGGCGATTGTTGGAATTGGGGCGGTCTTGCGTGGCAAAAGACCAGCGCGGCGGCGCTGCAATGTTTCATTTGTGGAACGGGCTTGCCGAATACGTGCTGGACCGCGGCATCGAGGTGATGTTCGGTGCGGCCTCGTTCCATGGGGTGGACGCCGCGCTTCTGGCCCAACCGCTGTCGTATCTGCATCACCATCACCTCGCGCCCGAGCCGCTGCGCGTGCGCGCCAAGCCGCCGAACCGGCAGGAGATGGACCTGATCCCGATGGGAGCGCTGGACCGGCGGGCGGCCATGGGCGGCACGCCAGCGCTGATCAAGGCCTACCTCAGGCTTGGCGGTTTTGTCGGGGACGGGGCGTGGATCGACCGTGCCTTCAACACGACGGACGTCTGTCTGGTGATGGACACCGCCCGGATGAGCGAGAAGCACCGCGCCTATTACACTCGCAAGCAGGCGCGGCCGGGATGACCGGCTGGCTGGCCGCGCGGGTGGATCTGCCGCCACCGGGGCTCGGTGGCTGGATGCGGGTGCTGTGGCGCGGCGGGCTGCTGGCGGTGGTGTGCTATGGCGGGCTTGCGCTGCTGTTGGTGCTGCGGCTGATCGAGCGGCCGCTGTGCGGAGCGGTGCGGCCGGTCACGCCGTGGATCACGGTGGGGGTATGCCGCGTGGCGGTGCGGTTGCTGGGCCTGGCGCTGCACGTTCGGGGGCAGCCGATGCTCGCACGGGGCGCGATGGTCGCCAACCATGCCGGCTGGCTGGACATCTTTACGCTGAACGCCGTGCAGCCGGTCTATTTCGTGTCGAAGGCCGAAGTGGCCGGCTGGGCCGGGATCGGCGTTCTGGCACGGGCCACGGGAACCGTGTTCATCACGCGCAAGGCGGCCCTCGCCGCAGCGCAGGCCCAGATGCTTGCCAAGCGGCTGGTGGTGGGCCATCGGCTGTTGTTCTTTCCCGAAGGCACCAGTAGCGACGGGCAACGGGTGTTGCCGTTCAAGCCGGCGCTGTTCGGCGCTTTCTTTGCGGACGGACTGCGCGCGGACATGTCGGTTCAGCCGGTGAGCGTCGTCTACCGCGCGCCTGCCGGACAGGATGCGCGGTTCTATGGGTGGTGGGGCGACATGGCGTTCGCGCCGCATCTGCTGCAGGTTCTGGCGCATCCGGGCGGGTCGGTCGAATTGACCTTGCACGATGCCGTGCGCGTCGTGGATTTCGCGGATCGCAAGGCGCTGGCGGGCTATTGCGAGGGTGTGATCGCACGGAAGTTCGCAGCGGCACTGCCCTGAAGGGTAGCCCCGCTGGCCTTGCGTTTACCGCAAGCCGTTACCAGTCCTTTTATCCGCCATCGAGACCAGCGACGATGCGGGGCGTCACTCCAGTGGAGCCAGCAGGGCGCGCAGAGCGGCGACCGGGGTGTCGGCGCCCCAGATCTCGTCGCCGACTGCAAAGAAGTCGGTGACCGGGCCGAGCTGTCTGACCAGTTCGGCCGTCAGCGCCCCTTCGGCGATCACCGGAACCTCGATCATCTCGGACCACCACTCGAACAGGTCGACGGGCGCTTGCGCGCCGGTGCCCAGCGTGGTGGCTCCGACCGGACCGAAGGCCACGTAGTCCGCCCCCGCCTCGGCGGCGGAGATGCCTTCGTGGCGGGTGACGCCGCCATAGCTGCCGATGATCGCATCGGCCCCGAGATCCTTGCGCGTCTTGCGGACCGACCTTGCGCCGTCGGGCAGATGCACGCCGTCGAGGCCGAGCCGTTCGACCAACAGCACATGGGTGTCGATGACGATCGCCACGTCGCGGGCGTGTGCCACCAAGCGGCAGGCGTCGGCCGCGCGCGCAATGTGATCTTGATCCTTCGACGCGAGCGAAAGCCGGACGCAGGCGATGTCGGTGCTGTCGAGCACGGCCGCCAACTGGTCGGGAAACAGATCGAGGTCCAGCGCGGGCGGCGTGATCAGGGTGATCTGCGGGCGGTCGGTGTCGGCCATCTTGCGGCTCCTGTTGGTCTGGGGTGCCCCATAGCGCAGTTTGGCGGGCTTGGCTATCGGGGGTCTGTGGCGTATCAGACGGCGTGTTTTGCGCGAGGTTATGCACATGATCCCCCCGGTTTTCATTCTGGTGCGCCCGCAGATGGGCGAGAACATCGGGGCTGCGGCGCGGGCCATGCTCAACTTCGGGTTGGAGCGGATGCGCGTCGTCGATCCCCGTGACGGCTGGCCAAGCCCCAAGGCCGCCGCGATGTCAAGCGGCGCGGGGCGCGTGTTGGATCAGGCGGGGCTGTTTGCGGACGTGCCGGGGGCGATCGCCGACTGCGATTATGTGTTTGCCACCACGGCGCGCGGGCGCGAACTGACAAAGCCGATCATGACGCCGGAGCGGGCCATGGAACACGCGCGCGCGCTGACGGCGGCGGGGCAGCGGGTCGGCGTCCTCTTTGGCCCCGAGCGGGCGGGTCTGGAGAACGAGGACGTGGTGCGGGCGAATGCGATCGTCACGGTGCCGGTGAACCCCGACTTTCCCAGCCTGAACCTGGGTCAATGCGTGTTGTTGCTGGGCTACGAGTGGCGGCGCCAGACGGCCGCGGTCGCGCCCGAGGTGATGGAGATGGCGCGCACGGAATTTGCCAGTGCCCTGGAGGTCGAGAAGCTGGGCGATCATTTCGAGGAGCGTCTGGCGGCGGCGGGATTCTTTTACCCCGAGGGCAAGGTCGACGGCATGAAGCAGTCGCTTCGCAACATGTGGTCGCGACTGGGCCTGACGCGCGCCGAGGTTCAGACGTTTCACGGGATGCTGCGGCAGATCGCCTACCGCCTGAAAGGGCAGGGGGACTAGGCGGCAGAGCGCAGATTTTGCGGATCCGGCACGACCGGGGGTTTCACACCCCCGGACCCCTGTGGGATATTTGTGCCAATGCGAAAGCGGCAAGAACTTGAAACAGGCGGGACAGAGATGATGCAGGCAACACGGCGGGCATTCTTGGTGGGCGGCGCGGCACTTGGGCTGGCGGGATGTGCCGGAGGCGGGGTGACCTCGGGTCGGGCGACCGGGTCTGCCGGGACGGCGGCAGCGGCGCCGCGCGCGGTGCCAAACGCCGGTTTCGATGCCTGGGTGACGGGGTTTCGCGGTCGGGCGGTTGCGCAGGGCATCCCCGCCGGCACGGTGGACGGCGCGATGCGCGCGGCGGGTTTCCTGCCCGAGGTGATTGAACGGGACCGCAACCAGACCGAATTCAAGCGCAGTCTGGAGGATTATCTGGCGATCGCGGCGAGTGCCGAGCGGGTGTCGCTGGGGCAGGCCATGATGCGGCAGTACGGTGGGGTGCTGGGTCGGGTGGAGGCGCAGTACGGCGTCGAGGCCCACGTGGTTGCGGCGGTCTGGGGGTTGGAATCGTTCTACGGCACGCGGCGGGGCAATGTGCCGGTGATCTCGGCTTTGGCGACGCTGGCCTATGACGGGCGGCGGGGCGCGTTCTTTGAAAGCCAGCTTGTGGCGGCACTGAAGATCCTGGCGAACGGCGATACCACTCCGGCCGGGATGACCGGTTCGTGGGCCGGGGCGATGGGGCACACGCAGTTCATTCCGACCAGCTATCTGGCCTATGCGGTGGATTTCACCGGAGACGGGCGGCGCGACATCTGGAGCGATGATCCGACGGATTCGCTCGCCTCGACGGCGGCGTACCTGTCGCGGTCGGGCTGGCAGCTGGGCTTGCCTTGGGGTACCGAGGTTCGGTTGCCTGCGGGGTTTTCGGGCGGGTTGCTGGGGCGTGGCAAGGGGCAGTCCGCGGAGTTCTGGGCCGGGCAGGGGGTCATGACCGCGCAGGGCGGCCGGGTGCCTGCGGGCGGGTCGATCATCGCGCCGAAGGGTGTGGGCGGGCCGGCATTTCTGCTGACGCAGAATTTCAACGTGATCCTGCGGTACAACAACGCAGAGAGCTATGCGATCGGGGTCGGGCATCTGTCGGATCGCCTGCTGGGGCGGCCGGGGATACAGGCGGACTGGGGTGCGGATGCCAGCGGCATGACGATGGCCGACCGGCAGGAGTTGCAGCGGCGGCTGACGGCGGCCGGGTTTGACACCGGCGGCACCGACGGCGTGATCGGCGCGAGGACCAA
Source organism: Paracoccaceae bacterium (assembly GCA_031398695.1). Classification (GTDB taxonomy): domain Bacteria; phylum Pseudomonadota; class Alphaproteobacteria; order Rhodobacterales; family Rhodobacteraceae; genus JAIYDJ01. Next base: position 33,091 of record JANNNU010000163.1, read on the forward strand.
GGCGGCCGTTTCGGGGTATCAGGCGAGCGAGGGATTGCCGGTCACCGGCGAACCGTCGGTCGCGCTGCTACAACGGTTGCGATAGACGGGGGCTGCCGCTGGTGCGTGCCGCACCTCGCCCCGGACTGTTTGCACATGGATGACGGCTGTGCCGGGATGTCGCGGGGCCTTGATGGGGTCGGGGGGCGGGGCTAGGGTCTGACCTCAACAAGAGGTGCGGGCGGATGGCGGGCAAGCGGAGCGTTTTTGAAGAGGTAGGGGCAGCCGGGCAGGCCCCGGTCGTGCCGGTGGGCGGGTTGATCGACCGTCCGAAGGGGGCCCGCCGCGGCATTCGCGCGTGGATGATCGTGCTGTTCTTGCTGGTGGTCACGATGATCGCCGTGGGGGGGATGACGCGGCTGACCGACAGCGGGTTGTCGATCACCGAGTGGAAGCCGGTGACCGGGGCGGTGCCGCCGCTGGATGATGCGACCTGGGATGCGGAGTTCGCCAAGTATCAGGCGACCCCGGAGTTCCAGTTGCAGAACACCGCGATGACGTTGGCGGAGTTTAAGGTTATCTATTGGTGGGAATGGGGACATCGGCAGTTGGGCCGGGTGATCGGGCTGGTTTGGGCGGTGGGGTTTGCCGGTTTTGCGCTGGCCCGGGCCATTCCGGTCGGCTGGACCCAGCGGATGCTGCTGGTGGGCGCCTTGGGCGGTTTGCAGGGCGCGGTCGGCTGGTGGATGGTGTCGTCTGGGCTGGAGGGCGAGCGGGTCGATGTGGCGTCTTATCGGCTGGCGACGCATCTGGGGATCGCGTTCGTGATCCTCGGGTTTCTGGCGTGGTATGTCTTCCTGCTCGGGCGCAGCGAGGCGGAACTGCTTCAGGCGCGCCGGGTGGGCGAGAAGAAGCTGTTCGGGATGACGACCGGGTTGATGCACTTTGCCTTCCTGCAAATCGTACTGGGCGCGCTGGTCGCCGGCATCGATGCGGGGCGGGGATTTCCGACATGGCCGCTGATGAACGGGCAATTCTTTCCGGCGGATGCGTTTTATGTGCCGGGGGGGGTGTGGTGGCAGGCGTTCTTTGAAAACCCCGGTCTTGTTCAGTTCGTTCACCGCATGTCGGGATACGGGCTCTTCGCTTTCGGTGTCGTGGTGTGGCTGCGCGGGCGCCGGTCGGTGCATCCGATCACCCGGGGCGCCTATAACGTCGTGATGGCCATGATGGTCGCGCAGGTTGCGATCGGCATTGCAACCGTGCTTTTGGCGGCGCAGGTGCATGTGGCGATCACCCATCAGATCGGCGCGGTGATCCTGTGGGTGTTGATCCTGCGGGCGCGGCATCTGGCGGTTTATCCAGTGGCAGGGTCCATCCGAAAGGGAACGGCATGAGCGTGAACAACACGGCGTTTGGCGATCTGATGACCTATCAGCGGCAGACCGAGGCGCTTGCCATGGTGGCGGAACGGCTCGGCTGGGATCAGGAAACCATGATGCCGAGGGGCGCCGCCGAGCAGCGGTCCGAAGAAATGGCGGCGATGGAGGGAGTCCTGCATGCGCGCCGCACCGACCCGCGGATCGCCGACTGGCTGGGGCAGGCAGAGGCTGAGGATGCCGAGGGGCAGGCGCAACTTCGAGAAATCCGGCGGAGTTTCGCGCGGATGACAAAGGTTCCAGGGGATCTTGCGCAGGAATTGGCGCGGGTGACGTCGCGGGCACAGGGAATCTGGGCAGAGTGCCGGGCGCGCGAGGATGTGGCGGGGTTTCTACCGACGCTGCGCGAGGTGATCGGGTTGCGCCAGCAGGAGGCGGAATGTCTGGCACAGGGCGGCGATCTATACGATGCACTGCTGGATGATTACGAGCCGGGGGCGACGGCCGAGAGCCTTGGCGTGATGTTCGGGGCGATGCGCCCGAGGTTGGTGGCGTTGCGCGGCGCTGTGCTGGAGAAGGTGGGTCCGGAGCCGTTGGCGGGGGTGTATTCGGAAGCGGCGCAGATGCGGATGGCGCGGGACCTTGCGACGGCGTTCGGCTATGACTGGAGCCGGGGGCGGATGGATTTGGCGGTGCATCCTTTCTCGTCAGGGTCGGTGTCGGACAGCCGGATCACGACGCGCGTGGTGGAAAGCGAGCCGTTCAACTGCTTTTACTCGACCATACACGAGGTGGGGCATTCCAGTTACGAGCTGGGCGTCGATCCCGACTATGCCATGACGCCGATCGGGCGGGGCGTGTCGATGGGCGTGCACGAAAGCCAGAGCCGCATCTATGAAAACCAGCTGGGCCGCAGCCGGGCGTTCACCGGCTGGATGCATGCGCAGATGGCGGACCGGTTCGACGACTACACCGTCGGCTCGCCCGAGGAATTCTACCGGATCGTCAACCGGGTGCAGCCGGGGTTCATCCGGACCGAGGCCGACGAGGTGCATTACAACCTGCACATCATGATGCGGTTCGATCTGGAGCGGGCGCTGATTGCCGGAGATCTTGGCGTGCGCGATCTGGAAAGCGCGTGGAACGACCGGTTCGCTGCGGATTTCGGAGGTATGGTCGAACGGCCGTCGCAGGGGATGCTGCAGGACGTGCATTGGTCGGTGGGGCTGTTCGGCTATTTTCCGACCTACACCTTGGGCAATGTCTATGCCGGGTGTCTGCATCAGGCGCTGCGTGCGGCGGTGCCGGGGTTGGACGGCCAACTGGCCGAGGGGGACACTTCGGCGGCCACTGGGTGGCTGCGCGAAAACCTGCAACGCCACGGCGGTTTGCGCAGCCCGCGCGAAACGGTGGCGCATGCCTGCGGTTTCGAGCCGCACGAGGGGCCTCTGCTGGACTATCTGGAAGCCAAATTCGGCGACCTTTACGCATTGTGAGCGACAGCGGCCCGCCGGAGCTGGGCGACGCGGCCGCAGTCTGGCTGCTGGCAGTCGGCCAAACGCTGACCTATGCGGCGCTTTACTATTCCTTTGCGGCGCTTTTGCCGGATCTTGAGGCGGCGACGGGGTGGTCCAAAGCGCAGCTGGCTGCCGGACCGACGCTGGGATTTCTGCTGACGGCAGTTCTGACCCCGTTCACCGGACGCCTGGTGGACCGGGGCTGGGGTGGCGACTTGCTGATCTGGGCGCCTGTGCTGGGGGCCGCAGCCCTCGCAGGTCTGGGGTTCGTCGGGTCGCTTTCGGGGTGGCTGGCGTTGTGGGCCGTGATCGGCGTTGCGCAGGCGGGCGCGCTCTACGAGACGTGCTTTGCCTTTCTGACCCGGCGCCTGGGCGTTGGGGCGCGCGCAGCGATCACCCGCGTGACGCTGGTGGCGGGCTTTGCCGGAACGCTGGCCTTTCCGATGGGCTATCGGTTGGGGGCCACGTTCGGCGGTCAGGGGGCGCTGGTGGCGTTTGCCGCCGTGATCGTGCTGGCAGCGGTGCCGGTCAATGCGGTGGGCGTCATCCGGCTGCGCCGGTTGCAGGCGGCCGGCACGCAGCGACCCGCGCCAGAGCCGGGCGCCCTGCGCGACGCCCTGCGCACTCCGGCTTTCTGGGGGATCGCGGCGGTGTTCGGGCTGAATTACCTGAGCCATTCGGTTCTGATCACCTATGCGCTGACCCTGTTTGCCGACAGGGGTGCCGGTGCGGCGATGGCGGTGCTCGCCGCCTCGTGTTTCGGTCCGGCGCAGGTGGTGGGGCGGATCGTGCTGCTGCTGAACGAACGGCGGGTCTCGACCCCGGTCGCGGTGCTGTGGTCGCTGGGGTCGATGGTGCTGGCTGCGGTGCTGTTGTGGCTGGCGGGGCTCGCACCGGGGTTGATCTTCGGGTTTGCCCTGTTGCAGGGGGCGGGGATCGGGCTGTCGTCGATCCTGCGGCCGGTGCTGCTGGCCGAGGTGCTGGGGCGGCGCGGGTTCGGCACGATTTCCGGCGCGGCGGCGGTTGCGCCGATTCTGGGTACGGCTGCGGGGCCGGTGTTCGGGGCATGGCTGCTGGGTCACGGGACGGGGGCGGTCTATGCGGCCTGTCTGGTCATGGCCGTGGTGGCGGGCGTGATCGGGCTGGGGCTGGTGCGGCGATAGGGGGCTTTCCGCCCTTGTCTAGGCGGGCCAGTTCGGGCTGCGCTTTTCGAGGAAGGCGGTCAGACCTTCGTCGGTGTCGGGGAACAGAAGGTTGTCGACCATCACGGCGCAGGTTTGGGCATAGGCCGCCGCCAGGGGCAGGTCGGCCTGATCCTGAAAGGCGCGTTTGCCAAGGCGCAGCGCGGGGGCGAGCTTGGCGGCAAGGGTCTGGGCCAGAGCGCGGGTTTCGGCGTCGAGCGTATCAGGCGTCGCGACGCGGTTCACCAGACCAACCTCGCGGGCACGGGTGGCCGACAGAAACTCGCCGGTCGTCAGCATCTCGAACGCGATGGCGGGGGGGACCTTGCGGGTCAGCGCGACCATCGGGGTCGCGCAGAACAGGCCGATGTTGATGCCGTTGACGCCGAAGCGCGCAGTGTCCGCCGCGACGACCAGATCGCACGACGCGACAAGCTGGCACCCCGCGGCAGCGGCGATGGCGTGGACTTGCGCGATGACGGGTTGGGGCAGGGAGGTCAATGCCTGCATCATGGCGGCGCAGGCGTCGAAGACCGCCGCGAACGCGGCGCGGCCCTGGTCGGCGCTGGCCCGGGCGGCTTGCAATTCCTTCAGGTCGTGCCCCGCGCAAAAGGCGCGTCCGTTGGCGCGCAGGATGACCACGCGGATGTCTGGGTCGTGATGCAAGCGGGTGATCTCGGCGCTCAGCGCGGCGACCATCGCGGCCGAGAGCGCGTTGAGGCTGGCCGGAGCGTTGAGCGTCAGCGTGGCGATGCGGCCGTCGTCGGAACGCGACACGAGCGGATCGGTCATCACCGGTTCAGGTCTTGGCGAGCGTGAAGCTGCCTTCGATCTGGGCGCCGCTTTCGATCACCAGGGTGGTATAGGTGATGTCGGCGGCCACGCGGGCGGCGGCGCGCAAAGTGAAGCTGTCCGACGAAACCCGCCCGTTCAGCTTGCCCTTGACCTCGACCGTGTCGGCCATGACCGAACCCGCGACTCGGCCTTCGGCGCCCACCACCAGACCGCGGGCGGCCAGATTGCCCTCGATTTCGCCCAGCACCTCGATCGTGCCGTTCGAGGTAATTTCACCGACGATCTTGAGGTCCTGCGCCAGCACCGATTTTGTGTTGGAGGCGGGGCGACCGGCGGTCGACGGCTCGGCGGTCGGATCTGAGGTTTTGCTGAACATGGGGCTTCCTGTGGCTTTGCGCGATAAGGACGTCAGGACGGCGGGCCGGTCAAGGGTTTGAGCGGTCTGCGGGCGCTTTCGCGCCGTTCGGGTGTCGCTGACAGACCGGACGCGGACGCGCGGGGGTGGTTGGATGACCCCCGAGGGCACGGGCAGAGGGTCGCGATGGCGCATGACGACGGGTTCTTTCTGCCGGTGTCGGGGTTCGATTTGCCGCGATTCGCGGGGATACCGACCTTCATGCGCTTGCCGCATGTCGGGTTCGACCATCCGCGGATCGGCGAGGTGCAGATCGGTCTGATCGGCGCGCCGTGGGATGGCGGGACGACCAACCGCCCCGGACCGCGCCATGGGCCGCGGCAGTTGCGCGATCTGTCGACGATGATCCGGGCGCAGAACGGTGCGACCTGGGTGGCGCCGTTCGACCTGGCGCGCTGTGCCGATCTGGGGGATGTGGCACCGAACCCGGGCGACCTGATGGATTCGCTCTCCCGGATGGAGGCGTTCTATGCGCGGGTGCGGGCGTTGGGCATCCTGCCGCTGACCGGAGGCGGCGATCATCTGTGCACGCTGCCGATCCTGCGGGTGCTGGGGGCCGGGCGGCCCTTGGGGATGGTGCAGTTCGACAGCCATACCGATCTGAACGACGTCTATTTCGGCACGAGCCGGTACAACCACGGCACACCCTTTCGTCGCGCGGTGGAAGAAGGGATTCTGGACCCTGCCCGCTATGTCATCATCGGAGTGCGTGGAACGGCCTATGGCCGCGAGGATTGGGATTTCGCCGCCGCCAACGGCATAAGGATTATCCCGATCGCCGAGTTTCATGCGCGCGGGGCCGAGGATGTGATGGCCGAAGCGCGCGAAATCGTCGGCTCGGGCGCGACCTACGTGACCTACGACATCGATTTCGTCGACCCGACCTTTGCCCCCGGCACCGGGACGCCCGAGGTGGGCGGTCCGACTTCGTGGCAGGCGTTGCAGGTGGCGCGGGGGCTGCGCGGGCTCAATGTGGTGGGGGCCGATCTGGTCGAAGTGTCACCACCCTTCGATGCCAGTGGCGGGACGGCTTTGCTGGGGGTCAGCCTGATGTTCGAGATGCTGTGCGTGATGGCCGAGCGGGTAGGGGGGTCTGCCCCCGACGCGCAGGCGCGCCTCCCCCGGGATATTTGAGCCAATGCGAAAGCAGGAGGACGCGATGGTCGATCTGGTTGTGCGCAATGCGCGGGTGTTGACGATGGATCCTGCGCGGCCGCGCGCCGAGGCCGTGGCGATCGCGGGCGGCCGGATCGTGGCGGTGGGCGGGGCGGAGGTTGCCGCGACCCCGGCGGCGCGGGCGATCGACGCGCGCGGGCGCACGCTGTTGCCGGGGTTCGTCGAGAGCCACATGCATCTCTTTGGCGGGGCGGAGTTGAACCATCTGCATCTGGGCGGCGTGCGCGGCATCGCGGCGCTGCGCGCGGCGTTCGAGGGTTTCGCCCTGCGCCGTCCGGGGTCGGGGCTGCTGATGGGCGAAGGCGTCGATTATGGCGTGCTGGAGCATCCGCTGTCGCGTCATGATCTGGATGCGGTGATGGCGGACCGGCCGATCGCGGTCCGGTCGATGGACCATCACACGGTCTGGGCCAACACGGCGGCGCTACGGGCGGCGGGGTTGCTGCACGGGGCCGCGATGCCGCACGGGCACGAGGTGGTGATGGGGTCGGACGGCCTGGCCACCGGCGAGTTGCTGGAGTTCGAGGCCTTCGATGCGGTGCTGGCGCTGGCCGGCGTGTCGCGGATGTATCTGGGCATCGCGCGCGGGGCGGAGCCTGCGGCCTGGCCGACGGATGCCGAACGCGCTGTCGACAAGGATCACCTTGCGCGCGGGATGGCGCATTGTGCGGCACAGGGGATCACCACCTTGGTCAGCATGGATGGCAACCGCTATACGCTCGCGCTGCTGGCAGAGATGCGGGCCGAAGGGCGGCTGACGCAGCGGGTGAAGGTGCCGTTCCACTTCAAGCCGGGAATGGCGTTGGCGGAATTGGACCGGGCCGAGGCGATGCGGGCGGAGTTCGACGACGACTGGATCAGCTCGGGTTTCGTGAAGCTGTTCATGGACGGGGTGGTGGATACCCGGACGGCGGCGATGCTGCAGGACTATCCCGGACATCCGGGGCAACGGGGAGAGTTGCTGTTCGCGCCGCAGGAGTTCCGCGACCTGGCCGTGGAGATCGACCGCAGGGGATTGCAGATCGCGGTGCATGCGATCGGCGACGCAGCGGTGCGCAACACGATCGACGGCTATGCGGCGGCGCGGGCGGCCAACGGCGCGCGCGACAGTCGGCACCGGATCGAGCATATCGAACTGATCGACCGGGCGGATGTTGCGCGCATCGCTGCGCTGGGGATCACGGCCAGCCTGCAACCACCCCACCCGCCCGGCGCGATGGATTTTGCGCTGGTGGGGTTGGAGTGTCTGGCCCGCGACCGCTGGCCGGATGCGTATCTGTGGAAAAGCATCGTCGATCACGGGGCGGTGGTGTGCTTTGCCAGCGACTGGCCGGTCACGGATATATCGGTGCTGCGCGGGCTGCAGGCGAGCCAGACCAGGACACCTTACGGGCCGGACTGCTCGGATGAACGTCTGGACCTGTTGGCGTCGCTAACCGCCTATACCGCGGGGGGGGCCTGGGCTGCGCATCTCGACCATGTGACGGGCTGCCTGCGGACCGGTCTGGCCGCCGATCTGGTGCTGTTGGGCGACGATATCGAAGCTGCAGAGCCGGCGGGAATCGCGGATCTGGGAATCGCTTTGACGGTTTGTGGCGGGCACGTCACCCACCAAGCCCCTGAAATCGCCTGAGTCTGTGGATTATTCTGTGGGCTGTTCAGCCCTCTGTCGGGCAGGTGACCGCAGAATTCCCAAGTTTCATTGGTGCTGACAAGAAAATGTCATGTTCGGCGTTTTTTTCGCTTGCGGCTGCGAAGCTCTCGGCCTAAACACCGCTTCACCGAAACGGAGACTGTGGGAACGCGGTTGAGGTTGTGGGGTAGCGGTGACGCTGCGGACGGGAATTCTGGATGCAC
>JANNNU010000243.1:0-8461 GCA_031398695.1 Paracoccaceae bacterium
GCATGAACAGCGCCCGGCCCTTGCGACCCGTCGCCTCCTTGACGGCGGCAGTCCAGGTGGCCCAGGTCTCGGGCCCGTAGGGCGGGTCGGGCAGCAGGCGCATCGCCTCGGCCACGAAATCCGCATCCTCGGGCGCGATGATCGGGTCGGCGCCGTCACGGAACAGGTGCCACCAGCCCGCCAGATCGTCGAGCACGGTGATATTGTCACGCGCAACCCGCCAGAACGGCTCGGCCAGGGCTGCGGGCACGCCAAGGCCCGCAATCCGGTCGGCCACCGCCGCCAGCGGCAGCGCCTGCACATGCGCGCGGGTCAGGGGAAACAGATCTTCGGCATCGAACTTGGTCGGGGCCGCACCAAAGGATCCAAGGTCGAACCCCGCCATCAGGTCGTCATGGGATGCGGCAAGCTCCACCGGGCGGGACGAGCCGAGCCGCGCCATCAGGCTCAGCAGCGCCATTGGCTCGACCCCGGCCTCGCGCAGATCGCGCAGGGCCAGCACACCCAGACGTTTCGACAATTCCTCGCCCTTGGCTCCGGTCAGCAGCGAATGGTGCGCGAACGACGGCGGGGTACCGCCCATCGCCTGCATGATCTGGATCTGCGTCGCGGTGTTCGTCACATGGTCCGACCCGCGCACGATGAAGGTCACGCCCATGTCGATGTCATCGACCGACGAGGCAAAGGTATAAAGCACCTGCCCGTCCGCCCGGATCAGCACCGGGTCCGACAGGCTGGCCGCGTCGATCGACACGTCGCCAATGATGCCATCGTTCCATTCGATCCGGCTCTGGTTCAGCAAAAAGCGCCAGTAGCCGGCCCGCCCCTCGGCCCGGAACGCGGTCTTCTGGTCTTCGGTCAGATGCAGGCTGGTGCGGTCATAGACCGGCGGGCGGCCCATGTTCAGCTGCTTCTTGCGCTTCAGATCCAGCTCGACCGGAGACTCAAAGCATTCATAGAACCGTCCCGCGGCGCGCAGCCCGTCGGCAGCCTCGCGGTAGCGGTCCATCCGCAGCGACTGCTTTTCGACCCGGTCCCAGTGCAGGCCCAGCCAGTCCAGATCCTGCATGATCCCGTCAGCGTATTCCTGTTTGCTGCGCTCCTGGTCCGTGTCGTCCAGCCGCAAGATGAACGTACCGCCCGATTTGCGGGCGATGAGATAGTTCATCAACGCCGTGCGCAGGTTGCCGACATGGATATAGCCGGTGGGCGACGGGGCAAAACGGGTGACGGTCATGGCAATCTCCTTGCCCGCGTGTCCTGTCACAAGCCCTGCGGGTTGTCCAGTTCGGGCACGGTTGGGTGCTGTTGCCCCGCCCTGATCCGCGTTACGCTGTCGCAATGACCAGACCCGCCCCCGATATCATTGCCCCCGACGCCGATCTGATCGAAGCGCTGGCCCGCGACACCGTCGCGAACCTGCCCGACCATTTTCGCGCATCCGCCACGCAGATCCTCGTGTTCGTGGAAGAGTTCGCGTCGACCGACCTTCTGGACGTGATGGGGATCGACGATCCGTTCGAATTGACGGGCGTCTACGACGGCACGCCGCTGACCCAACGCAGCGCGACGGAACCGCCGCAGTCACCCGACCGCATCCTTCTCTTCCGCCGCCCGATCCTGGACGAATGGATCGACCGGGGGGATGTGTCGCTGGCCGAGTTGGTCAGCCATGTGATGATCCACGAACTGGCGCATCACTTCGGGTGGAGCGACGACGACATCGCCGCCGTCGACCGGTGGTGGGAATAGCGCACAGGGTCTGTGCACCGGCGCACAGGTTGTAACGGTGGCGTGACTCCCTGCCCGAGGTCATCGCATTAAAACCCGATTACTCGTCAACTGGAGGAACCCGATGACCCACCCGATGTTCTCGCGCCGTCAGGCCCTGATCGCGGGGGCCGCCCTGCCCTTCGCACCAGCGCTGATGTCCACCCCCGCCCAGGCCACCACCCCGATGCAAGGCGCCTCGATGGCGACGTTCAACCGGTTCGTCCTTGGCGGATACGAAGTGACGGCCCTGCTGGCCGGCACGCGCACCGTCGAAGGCCCGACCGAGATCTTCGGTCTCAATGCCGACCCGGCCGAATTCGCCGCCGTGTCCGAGGCTTCGTTCCTGCCGACCGACAAGGCGCAGTTCTTTTTCACGCCGACGCTGGTCAACACCGGCGCAGAGTTGGTGCTGTTCGACACCGGCCTGTCGGCCGAAGGCACCACGGCCGCGCTTGCCGCCGCAGGTGTCACGTCCGACCTGATCGACGTGGTGGTGATCACCCACATGCACGGCGACCACATCGGCGGGCTGATGAACGGCGAGAGCCCGACCTTCGCGAACGCCCGCTATGTCACCGGTTCGGTCGAGAACAACCACTGGGCGGGTGCTGCGAACGAAAACTATGACAAGTCCGTCCGCCCGATGATCGACAAGTTCACGTTCCTTGAGGATGGCGGATCGGTTGCGTCGGGCATCACCGCGATGGCCGCTTTCGGCCATTCGCCCGGCCACATGACCTACCTGATCGAAAGCAACGGATCGGGGCTCGTCGTCACGGCGGATACCGCGAACCACTATGTCTGGTCGCTGGCACGTCCCGACTGGGAGGTCAGCTTCGACGCGGACAAGGCCGCCGCCGCCGCGACCCGCAAGGCGGTGTTCGGGATGATTGCCGCCGACAAGCTGCCGTTCATCGGGTATCACATGCCGTTCCCGGCGCTGGGATATGTCGAGGCGAACGACAGCGGCTTTCGCTATGTTCCGGCATCCTACCAGATGATGCTGAACGGCTGATCGGCCGCGACACCCAACAGTGCGGCGGGCAACCCTTGGGGATTGCCCGCTTTGCTTTGGCTTTACGCTTTGACCGACCCCGAAAGCTGCCTATGATGCAAGAACGGGCAGTGTGATGAAGGGGTCTTGATGTTTGACTGCAGCAGGATTGCGATGGCGTTCTGTCTGCCCTGCCTGGTGGCGGGTAGTGCGCAGGGGCAGACGATCACCGAAAGCGCGCAAGGGATCGAGTCGCGCATTGCGGCAGATGATTTCGGCGCCGCCCTTGCCGCGTCTCGCGATCTTCTGGGCCTCGTGTGGGACATGACGCCGACCCTGGGCTTTTCCGAGGCGGTGCTGGTCGCCTCGCCCGCCTCCGGATACGGCATCTACAATCTGCGCCCGACGACCAGCTTCAAGCTGGGCGAGTCGATCTATGTCTATGCAGAGCCGTACGGATACGGCTTCGGCACGCCCGACACCGGTCTTTACTCGATCGGCTTCTTCGTGGATCTGCAGGTGGTGTCGGCGGATGGCACCGTGCTGGGCGAAGTGCCCGACGTGGCCGAGCTTGATCTGACGTCGCGGGTACGCAACCGCGAGTTTCAGGCGACGATCACCTATGACCTGAGCGGGATCGAGCCGGGAAGCTATGTCCTGGTCACCCGTCTTCGCGACAAGAATTCGGCCAAGTCAGGCAGTTTCGAGACGCCGATCGAAATCGTTCCCTGAAGACCCATGCCGTGCTGCGACATCGCTTGCCCCGGTGCCCGCCTTGCGCGGGCAAACCGGTGCAAGTTACTCGACGACGTTCGTTGTCACGCCTCGTCGCGCCAACGGTTGGCGATCGGATAGCGCCGGTCCAGCCAGAACGCCTTGCGGGTCAGGCGGGTGCCGGGGGCGGACTGAAAGCGTTTGTATTCCGACAGGTGCAGCAGGTGTTCGACCTTCTTTACCGTGGCGCGATCAAACCCTTCGGCGACCAGATCGGTGAGCGACGCCTCACGCTCCACCAGCCCGTCGAGGATCGCGTCCAGCACGGGATAAGGTGGCAGGCTGTCGTCGTCGCGCTGGTTCGGTCGCAGTTCGGCGCTGGGGGGCTTTTCGATCACGCGCGGGGGGATGACCTCGCCCGGCGGGCCGGCCATCCATGGCCGGTGGTTGGCATTGCGCCAGCGGCAGGTGTCGAACACGCGCGTCTTGTAAAGGTCCTTGATCGGATTGAATCCGCCGTTCATGTCGCCGTAGATCGTGCAATAGCCGACGGCCATTTCCGATTTGTTGCCCGTGGTCAGAAGCATCGCCCCGGTCTTGTTGGACAGCGCCATCAGCAGCAGACCGCGCAGACGGCTTTGGATGTTCTCTTCGGTGATCCCGGGTTCGGTGCCGGCAAACAGCGCGGCCAGCGCATCGCCCACCGCCGTCTGCGGGCCGGTGATCGGGATGGTGTCGAGCGCGCACCCCAGCGCCCGCGCCACCTGCGCCGCGTCATCGAGCGAATCCTGCGAGGTATAAGCCGAGGGCAGCATAACGCAGTGGACATTCGCCGGGCCGATGGCGTCTGCGGCAATGGCGGCCACGATGGCACTGTCAATCCCGCCCGAAAGGCCAAGCAGAACCTTCTTGAAACCGGTCTTGCCCAAATAATCCTGCAAGCACAGCACCATGGCATGATAGTCCGCCTCGTGCGACGGCGGCAGCAGCGCCAAGGGTCCCGGTTCGGCTTGCCAACCATCATCGGTGCGGGTGAAGTCGACATGCGTCACCATGGGCTGGAACTGCGGTAATTGCAGGGCCAGCGCGCCGCCGGGGTTCAGAACGAAGCTGGCACCGTCGAACACCTGATCGTCCTGCCCGCCGATCATGTTGAGGTAGACCAGCGGCAGGCCGGTCTCGACCACGCGGGCCACCATCAGGTTGGTCCGCACCTCCGGTTTGCCGCGATGATAGGGCGATCCGTTCGGAACCAGCAGGATCTCGGCCCCGGTTTCGGCCAGCGTCTCGGACACCTCGGCGTGCCAGGCATCCTCGCAGATCGGAATGCCGAGCCGTAGCGGGCCGATCTGCACCGGCCCCTGCAGCGGGGCGGATGTGAACAGACGGCGTTCGTCGAACACGCTGTCGTTGGGCAGTTCATGCTTGAGGATGGTCGCGGCGACGTGGCCACCTTGCAAGATGTAATAGGCGTTGTACAGGTCGCGACCGCGCCGATGTGGCGCGCCGATACCCAGCGCCGGTCCGTCAGCGCAGTCGGCGGCCAGCCGGGCGATCTCGGCCATCGCATGGGCGGCGAAGGCGGGTTTCATCACCAGATCCTGCGTCTGGTATCCGGTCAGGAACATCTCGGTCAGCGCGACCATATCCGCCCCGGCGGCCTTGCCCTGCGCCCAGGCCTCGCGCGCCTTGTCGGCGTTGGCGGCGATCGCACCCACGGTCGGGTTTAGCTGCGCGAGGGTCAGGCGAAAGGTGTCGGCCATGTGGTGCGTCCCGATATGTCACGCAGGGTTGTAGCAGGTTCGCCGCCGGTGGAAAGACGGGCTGCTTGTCACGGGGGGGTGGTCCCGGCTAGGGTTCGGCAGAAAAATTCCGGGAGAGAGCGGCATGCGATTGGGCGGGATGATCCTTGTGGCGGGACTGGGGTTTGCGGGTGCTGCGGCAGCGCAAGAGGTGGTAGTCAAGGAATATTCGGACGGGTCGATCTATGAGGGCACGTTCAAGGACGGCCGGTCGGACGGCATCGGCACCTATCGCCTGCCCAACGGGTTCGAGTATGCGGGGAGTTGGGTGGCCGGTGAAATTCGCGGCGACGGCGTGGCACGCTATCCCAACGGGTCGGTTTACGAAGGCCAGTTCGCGGCCGGAAAGCCCGAAGGGCGCGGCAAGATGACCTTTGGCGACGGGCGCACCTATGAAGGCGACTGGACCGGCGGGGCGATGACGGGCGAAGGCAAGATCACCTATGCCGACGGGACGGTGTATGTGGGGGCGTTTCTGGCCGGACGCCATCATGGCGAGGGCGTGCTGCAAGAGGTCGGCGGCTATCGTTACGAAGGCGGGTGGGTCGAAGGACAGAAAGAAGGCGTCGGCAAGATCACCTATCCCGATGGCGCGGTCTATCAGGGTGCGCTGATCGCGGGCCAGCCGCAGGGCAAGGGCACGCTGACGATGCCGAACGGCCTGACGTTCGTGGGCGACTGGGTCGAGGGGCAGATCAACGGCGTAGGCCGCCTGACCCAGCCCAACGGCGACGTCTATGACGGCGCGTTCGTCGAGGGGCAGCGTCAGGGCCAGGGCAAGGTGACCTACGGCAACGGCGATCTGTTCGAGGGAAGTTTCGTCGCCGACAAGCGCGACGGACAGGGCCGCTTTGTCGCCAAGGATGGCGCATCCTATGAGGGCGCATGGGTTGCGGGGGTGCGTCAGGGCAAGGGCGTGATGATCTATTCCGACGGGTCCGCCTATTCAGGCGATTTCGTGGCCGACAAGCCCGAAGGCCAGGGCAAGATCATCTATCCGGACGGTTCGGGATATGAAGGCACTTGGGTAGCCGGCGTGATCAGCGGCAAGGGCCGGTCCACCTATGCCGGTGGCGTCGTTTACGAAGGCGATTTCGTCAAGGCGCAGCCCGAAGGCACCGGGGTGATGACCTATCCGGACGGATACCGCTATGAAGGCACCTTCAAGGCCGGACAGCGCGACGGGCAAGGCAGCGCGACCTATGCAGATGGCACCGTCTATGTCGGCAGTTTCGTCAACGGTATCCGGCAGGGCAAGGGCAAGCTGACCGGTCCGGACGGTTTCGCCTACGAAGGCGACTGGGCCAACGGCGAGATCGAAGGCGTCGGCGTCGCCACTTATCCGTCAGGCGATTTCTACGACGGCGCGTTCGTGAAGGGCAAGCGCGAGGGTCAAGGGCGGCTGACCTACAAAGGCGGTCAGGTCAGCGAAGGCATCTGGAAGGCGGGCGTGCTGACCGCGCCGCTTCCCGCGGCGGACGCATCCACGTCGGATGCCACCGCAGAGGGCGCGGCAGCAGACGGTGGGGCGGCAGACGGAGCGGCGGGAGACGGTGCTGTGGCAGACGGTGTGGCGGGCGACACGACGGCCGCGCCATGACGGGGCGAGCCGGGCATCCGATCCGGGGCGCCACATGACCTATGGCCGACCTGCGGCGCCCGCGGCGCGGACGCGATGACAGACCCCGACGATCCGTTTCGCCACCACCCCGGCCTGCGCGGGCGTATCGCCGACCCTGAAACCTCGTTCTGGCGCGGCTTTCGCCCGGCAGACCTCGATGCGACCGTGATCGCGCAGGGTGGCACGGCCGACTGGCGGTTTACCGATGCGCAGATCGAAGCCGCCCGCCGCGCATTTTTTGCGGACCACGCCGGACGCGACCTGTGGGTGTTCGCTTACGGATCGCTGATGTGGGATCCCGGTTTTCGCTTTGCCGAAGTGCGGCGCGGCCATGCGGCAGGCTATGCCCGCAGTTTCTGCCTGCGCGACGATCTGGGCGGGCGCGGCACCCGCGACGCGCCGGGTCTGATGGCGGCCCTGGACAGGGGGGCGGGATGCGAGGGGCTGGTCTTTCACCTCAGCACGGCCGATTTCGACGCGGAAACCGCGATCCTGTGGCGGCGCGAGATGATCGCCCCGGCCTATCTGCCCGTGATGGTGGCGGTCGAGACGGCTCAGGGCCCGGTCAGTGCGTTGAGTTTTGCCGCCGATCCCGCGGCCCCGATGATCCGCACCGACCTGACACGGGCTGAACAGGTGCGGTTGCTCTCGACCGGCAAGGGCGTGCTGGGCACCAGCCTCCACTACATCGAGACGCTGGTGGCGCAGCTTGATACGATGGGCATCCACGACCCTCATGTCGCAGGTCTGCTTGCCGAAGCCCGACAGGCCGCTGCCGCCGTGCCACGACTGGCGGATCAGGCTACAGATCCCTGACCATCAGCGTCCAGTCCCCCACCTCATGCGATCCGGGGAAGGCGACGAAGGGCCGTTGCTCCAGATCGCGAAAGCCATGGCGGAAATAAAGCCGCCGCGCGCCGTCATTGAAACTTTCGGTGATCAGCGACAGCCGGGTCAGGCCGCTGCCCCGCGCCATCTCTGCCGCCTTGTCCAGCAACGCAGATCCATACCCCCGCCCGCGCTGCTCGGCAAAGACCGCGGCCGCCATGATGTAGAAGGTGCCCGCGGTCAGCGGTTCCAGCGCGACCAGCGGATGAAACACCGGATCGAGGTCGGTCAGATCGGTGTCGTCCAGCGTTTCGGGCACCGCATGGGCGTTCAGGCCGCCGACCGGGTGGCCGTCGACCATCGCCACCAGCCATTTGGCATAATGCGCCTGATTGTCGGTTCGTGACAGGATGCGGTCGCGGCCGACCTCGAAACAGCTTTGGCCCGGTTGGGCCATCGTGCTCCATCGCCACGACACCAGCCGGCGCGAGGCGGCGTCGAGCAGAAGGGCGAGGTCGGTGGCGTCGTCGGGCGTGGCGGGGCGGAATGTGAGCATGGTTGGTCCTGCGGCGGGTGATGCGGCGGGGCCGGGGGGTTTCACACCCCCCGGACCCGCCGCATCACCCGCCGCAGGACCAACCATGCTCACATTCCGCCCCGCCACGCCCGACGACGCCACCGACCTCGCCCTTCTGCTCGACGCCGCCTCGCGCCGGCTGGTGTCGTGGC
>JANNNU010000016.1:0-16570 GCA_031398695.1 Paracoccaceae bacterium
GGCGTTCAGCATCGGCGTGAGGTCGAGGTCGGCGATCATTTCGGTATCGCCCGCCATGTGGCCGGACAGCACGCAGATCTGCGGTCCGGATCCCAGGGCCTGTCGCACGGCGGCGCCTTCTTCGGCGAGGGCCACGAAAAACCGCCGTGCGCCGGCGCGGGCCAGGGTCTGCACGACGCGCGTGGTGCCGAGTCCATAGGCATCGGCCTTGACGACCGCTGCGGTCTGCACACCCGAGGCGGTGGCCCGGTCAAGCGCCCGCCAGTTGGCGGCGATCGCGTCGAGGTCGATGGTGAGGGATCCGCTGGCCATGGGGGGGTTTTGACAGGCGGGCGGGTGGGGTCAAGGGGGTTTCTTGCCAGAAGGCGGCGCCACGGGGGGCATCAAGCCCCCGCGGCGGCGCTGTCGCGGAAATGTGCCGACCGTCGCCAAGCCTGACCGGTCGGCTGCCTTCGGCGGGGATGCTTGGGCAGAGAAGACCTGGGGCATTGGCTTGGATCAGAACCCGACGTCTTCGCGACCCTTCTGCCAGCTTTGGGCAAGATTGGAAAAGCGCGTGAAGCGGCCCTCGAACGCCAGTTCCACCGTGCCGATCGGACCGTGGCGCTGCTTGCCGATGATGACTTCGGCCTTGCCGTGAACGTTTTCCATCACGGATTGACACTGCGCCATCTTTTCCAACTCGTGGTCGCCGGGCTTTTCGCGTTCGCGGTAGTATTCGTCGCGGTAGACGAACATCACCACGTCGGCGTCCTGCTCGATCGAGCCCGACTCGCGCAGGTCGCTGAGCTGCGGCCGTTTGTCCTCGCGGCGTTCGACCAGGCGCGACAGCTGCGACAGGGCGATGACCGGGATGTTCAGTTCTTTGGCGATGGCTTTCAGGCCTTGGGTGATTTCAGAGACTTCCTGAACCCGGTTTTCCTTGGATGACCCCTTAAGGAGTTGCAGGTAGTCGATGATCAGCACGTCGAGCCCTTGCGTGCGTTTCAGGCGGCGGGCGCGGGCGGCGACCTGGCTGATCGGCAGGGCTGGCGTGTCGTCGATGTAGAGCGGGCAGGATTCGAGTGCCTTCGCGGCCTCGACGAACCGGCGGAATTCGTCCTCGCGCATGTCGCCGCGACGGATCTGTTCCGATGGCACCTCGGAGGCTTCCGACAGGATGCGGGCTGCGAGTTGTTCGGCGCTCATCTCGAGGCTGAAGAACCCGACCACGCCGCCTTCGACCGAACCTTCGCCGCCGTCGGGCAGGCGGCCGCGTTTGTGGGCCTTGGCGATGTTGAAGGCGATGTTCGTGGCCAGCGAGGTCTTGCCCATCGACGGGCGTCCCGCGAGGATCAACAGATCCGAGGGGTGCAGCCCGCCCAGTTTCTTGTCGAGATCGACCAGCCCCGTCGAGATGCCGGCCAGCCCGCCGTCGCGCTGATAGGCTGCGTTTGCGTGGTTGACCGCATCGGTCACGGCCTTGAGGAACGACTGGAAGCCGCGTTCGGCCACGCCCTGTTCGCCCAGCTTGTAAAGCCGCTGTTCGGCCTCGATGATCTGTTCCTTGGGTTCGTTGTCGATCTCGACCTTGGCGGCGGCGGCCGAGATGTCGCGACCCAGGCTGATCAGCTCGCGCCGCACGGCAAGATCATAGATCATCTGGGCGTAGTCGCGCGCGGCATAGGCCGAGATCGCCGCCCCGGCGAGACGCACAAGGTAGGCGGCCCCGCCAAGTTCCTTCAGCCCGGCATCGTCTTCGAAGAACGGCTTGAGGGTGACGGGCGAGGCGAGGGCGTTCTTCTGGATGCGCGCGGCGGACCGTTCAAAGATGCGCTGGTGCACGGGGTCGAAAAAGTGAGCCGGCTTCACGACGGATGCGATGCGATCGTAGACGTCGTTGTTGGTCAGGATCGCGCCCAGCAGTTGCTGTTCGGCCTCGATGTTGTGCGGCATCGTGTCGGTTTCGGGGGCGGTTGCGGGCGGGCCCGGCACGATGGTGCGCAGCGCAGCGATCTCGTTCATGATGCTCGTCCTCCCGTCACCCGGCTTCAACGTCCGGCGATAAGTATGCTTCGATGCCTTATCCGCCGGCCTGCCGCAAGGCTGTGGCAAGTCTGGGGATAAGCCTTGGGGCGAGTCGCATTTCACCGGTAAGCCAGGCTATCACCCTACCATATCTTGTGAAGCTGGCGGAAGTTTTCCACAGCCGGATCGATTCGCCGCGACACCATCCGCACGCGGTCCACAGAAGGCTCCACAGAAAAGCGGGCCAGGGTGACGCAAGGTCAAGCAGGCGCGCGGGCTGCCTGCCAGGCGCGGGGATCGTGCAGGAAAGCCTCGACCTCGGTCAGGGTTGGGGCATCGAACGCGGCTTGCGCCCGCGCCTCGGCCAAGACATCCCACCAGGTGCATAGGTGGTGCAGCGCGATTCCGTGCTCGGCCAGCCGCGACTCGGTTTCGGGGAAGATGCCGTAGTAAAAGATCACTGCCGTGTGGGCGCAGGTGGCCCCGGTTTCGCGAATCGCGTCAACGAAAGACAGTTTGCTGCCGCCGTCGGTCGTCAGATCCTCGACCAGCAACACGCGCTGGCCGGGGGTCATTACACCTTCGATCCGGGCGTTGCGACCGTATCCTTTGGGCTTCTTGCGCACATAGGTCATCGGCAGGGCCATCCGTTCGGCCACCAGCGCAGCGAACGGAATACCCGCCGTCTCGCCGCCCGCGATGGTGTCGAATGCCTCGAAGCCTGCATTCCGCATCACCGTCACGGTCAGAAAGTCCATCAGCGCCGACCGGATTCGCGGATAGGAAATCAGCTTGCGGCAATCGATATAGGTGGGGCTGGGCAGGCCGCTGGCCAGGATGAACGGCGTCTCTGCGTTGAAGTGCACGGCCTTGATCTCCAAAAGCGCGCGGGCGGTCTGGCGGGCGATTTCGGACGCGGGGGGGAAGCTGGCGGGGATCATGGACGGGCTCCTGTGGCTTTCATCTTGGTTCCAATATCCCCCGCGGAGCGTCCTGTCCCCGCGGCCGGAGCCTTCGGCGAGGATATTTGTGCCAAGCTGAAATCAGGCTTCGACATGCCAATGCACCGGGAAGCCGGGGTTGAAGACGGTGACGGGTCCTGCTTCGGTCAGGATTTTTTCGGGGAAGGTTTGCGGTGCGGCGTGCCGGGTCAGGGTGACGCGGCTTTCGTTCAACGGCAGACGATAGAATGTTGCGCCGTGCGTGCTGGTGAAGGCTTCCAGATGGTCCAGCGCGTCGCGGTCTTCGAAGACATGGGCAAGCAGGGCCATCGTATTGGTCGCGGTGAAGCAGCCCGCGCAGCCGCAGGCGTGCTCTTTCAACGCGTCGACATGCGGCGCACTGTCGGTGCCGAGAAAGAACTTCGCCTCGCCGCTGGTGGCGGCGGCGACGAGCGCCGCGCGGTGTTCTTCGCGCTTGGCCACGGGCAGGCAGTAATAATGCGGGCGGATGCCGCCTACCAGCAGGTGGTTGCGGTTTAGGATCAGGTGATGGGTGGTGATGGTGGCCACGACGCCGGCATCCTGCGCGCGCACCCAATCGACCGCCTGCGACGTGGTGATGTGCTCCATCACGATCCGCAAGGTGGGATGGCGGCGGCGCAGCGGGTCCAGAACCGTGTCGATGAACACGGCCTCGCGGTCGAAGATGTCTACCGACGGCGTCGTCACCTCACCATGCACGCACAGCGGAAGGTCGATGTCCGCCATCTTTTCCAGCACCGACTGAACGCGCGACAGATCGGCGACACCACTGTGCGAGTTGGTGGTCGCACCGGCGGGATAAAGCTTGACGGCCTTGACCAACCCCGAAGCTGCGCCTGCGGCCACATCGTCCGGATCGGTGGTTTCGGTCAGATACAGCGTCATCAGCGGTTGAAAATCAGATCCGGCGGGCAGGGCGGCCAGAATGCGGTCCCGATAGGCGGCAGCCTGGGCAGCGGTCACGACGGGCGGCGTCAGGTTGGGCATCACCAGCGCTCGCGCGAAATGACGCGACGTTTCGGGCAGCACGCCGCGCAGCATGGCGCCATCGCGCAAGTGCAGGTGCATGTCGTCCGGGCGGCGCAGGGTCACTTTATCCATCGTCTTCGGGTAGCCGATCGGATGCGGCTTTTCCAGATGCGAAACAATTTTGCGCAGGCCCGCGACCGATCGGTGCTGGCGTCGGGAACCGCTGTGCCTGTAGACTTGTTTGCATCATGACCCGGAGGTTTCATGAAGCATCTTTTCAACCCGTTCAACGCAATGCGGCCCGCGATGGAAGCGTCTCGGATGATGATAGAAGCCCAGCAGGTGATCGCCCTCAGGATGGCTGGCATGGCCGGCATCTGGTCGATGGGCCCGGCCGAGAATCAGCGCATGGTCGACGAAAAGGTCGAGGCAATGACCGAGTCCGTGCGCGCAGTCTTTGTGGCCGGCATGGCCGGAAAATCTGCGTCCAGCGTCGCGATGGCCGGGATCCGCCCGCTGCGCCGCCGCACGAAGGCCAATGCGATCCGCCTGACCAAGAAGGCGGGCGGAGGCGGCGCGTGAGGGTTGCGATCTTCCTCGCGCTGTTGGCCGGCCCTGCAGTCGCGCAGGATTGCCAGAACCCTGCCACGCAATTGGCGATGAACACCTGCGCCGATCAGGCCTTTCAGGTTGCGGATTCGGACTTGAACCGGGCCTATGGTGTCGCTCGTGACATTCTAAGGCAGATCGACGCCGACCTGCCCCCCGCGCAACGCGGGGCAGAGCTTGCGCTGCGCGACGGCCAGCGGGCCTGGATCACCTTTCGCGATCAATCCTGTCTTGCGGAATCATACCAAAACTTCGGCGGCTCGATCCGGCCGATGGTCTACTCGCTGTGCCAGGCGCGGGTGACGCAACAGCGCGCCGCCGATCTGTGGGCTCTCGCGCGCTGACACGGGCGTCAGCGCGCTTCGATCTCGGCCAGGCGTTTGCGAAACCGGGGGGCGTTGAGGCGGCGGTTGACCGACCGGCATACCATCGCCTCGTGCCGGGTCTTTCCCGCCTCGGCGCAACGGTTTAGAATGGCGCGCAGATACGGGCCGAAATCGCGCCGCCGCCGCCAGACGGTGGCCCAATAGGTGGAAGTCAGTCGATCTTCGAGCGCGGCTTCGATGATCCCGTCGAGCAGGCCCATGTGCCCCAGCGCCCAATCCAGCCGGTCACCCAAGAGCCGGGCCTTCAAGTGGGTCACGTATGGCGCGTGAAACAGCGCTGCTTGCATCGCATCGACCGTGCTGGTGGGATCGTATAGGACAAAGACCTTTCCGGCACCTTCGACCATCGCCGGGGCATAGCCATAGCGCGAGGTGAAATCGAGCCGGCGCGCGGCAAGGTCGCGGCGGTCCCATCCGGCCTGCGAGGGTTCGAGCGTGGCGCGTGGGTTGACCAGCAGCACTGCGGCCCCGGGTGCCGTGACCGAAAATGCCGCTGCCGCATAACCGCCCATCCCGGCGCCGTAAAACAGCACCCGGTCGAAATCCTCGAAGAAGGCATCATCGACCAGACGGTCGAAATAGGCATAGACCGCCGGGTCGCGATACCAGGTTGCACCGTCCGCGATCAGGCACAGATGCGACCAGCCGTGCCGCTCTGCGATGACATGGGCTGCGGGCAATGCACCGGGACGCGCGCGGATCTGATCGACGGTTTCGAAACTGACAAGCAGCGTCGGCTCTTCGTCGACGAACATCGCCCAGTGGCGGGGCCCCAGCGACTGGAAATAGCCCTTATCCTCGCCGATCGCGTCGATCCGCGCCAGCCATTCTTCGCGCGAGGCGGGCAGACTGTCGGGTGCAGCGGTGTCGGTCATGGCAATCTCTTTTCAGGCCCAAGGCGGGGCCGGGTCGGACGGGCGATGTTTGCTGTGATCGCCATTGTCGGAAAATCCGGCCGGGCAGGCAAGCGAATTGGCCCGCGCATTGCAAGGCCGGGCGGGATAGTCCCGCGGCACTGTTTCAGAGGCCTGCCTTGCTGCAATCAGGGCGTGTGCGGGATATGCCGAAGCAACGGTTCGGCGCTTTGCGGGGTCAGCGCGACCGACGGCGGACACATCAGCAACCGTCCGAAAAACGCCCGCCACGGCTCTTGCGTCATCAGTTCGGCAAAACGGGCGTGACGCCAGGCCACGGCGCGGCTGTGCAGGTCGGCGAGTCGGGTGTCGCGGCCCAGTTCGTCGCGCAAGGGCCGGCTGTCGAGCGCCAGGATCGTCGTGTCCTCGACCGCTGCAAAGTTGCGGTCCACCCAGTACCCCATGTCGAAGGCCGCGCCCTCGCGGTTGGCCCGGCCCCGGTCGCATTTGACCAGATAGCTTTGCATGGCGCCCAACGCATAGTGGTTCAGCTGCACCAGCCCGCAAGTGTCATGCCGGTAGTCCGAGATGATGCCTGCGGTGTGCAGGCGGGGCGACAAGGCGCGTCCGGATCCATCGAACCACCTGGCCGTGCCAATGCGGTCCGGATCTGGGCTGCGCGGCCGGTGCACCCCCAGCTTGCGGTAGGTGCCGTCGTTGCGGAACAGCGTCTTGAACAGCTGTGCGCGCCAGGGCCATGCCAGCGTTGCGGGCGCGCATCGGGTGAACTGTTCGGGTATCGGCTGATCACGATAGTCGATCACCCCCGCATTGCCGAACATGCGCCAGGTCAGCGGAATGGCGGTTGCCTGCGGCAGCGCCGTCAGCAACGCCGACAAGGTGCGCGGTCCGACATGGATGTTCACATACTCGTCGATGTCGCAGACCAGGATCCAGTCGGCGGCCGCGACCAGCGGGTGACGGTCTGCGGCTTTCAACGCCGCCCATTGCGGGCCTTCGGAGGGCGCGGCCGCTGCGCGCACATGGGTCAGCCAGCCCACCGCCTGCAGCCGGTCCAGCAGCGCATCCGTGCCGTCGGTGCAATCATTCGAGAACACCAGAAATTCGGTGAACCCGCAGGCCCGGTGATGGGCGAACCAATCGAGCAGAAACGCCGCCTCGTTCTTGACTGTCAGAATTGCCAAGGCGCGCATGCTTTTCCCCCGTTGCGTCAGGCGTAGTGGCCGGATCGCAGCTTGTCCATCGCCAGCGTTCGGGTGCAGTCGCGCCGGCAGCCCATTGGGGCCTGCTATGGGAAGACAAGCCGCGGCGGGTCTTTTGCTATCGCATATCAGCGCTGCCGCGGCCTATCACGCCGCATCGGACCCGCCGGAACCGTTTTGCCGCGATTCGGGTTCTGGTTATGTGCATCCCTTGAAAGGATCTTCCCATGAGACGTTTGTTGACCTCGACCACGGCCTTGTCCGTGGCACTTGCCTTTTCCCCGCCGCTGCCCGTGATGGCGCAATCCGTGCTGGAGGATGGCAAGGTCGTGGCGACCGACGGGACCACCGTGCTGTGTGATCCGGCAACCGGCGCCGTCTGCGATCTGGCCGCCATTCAGGCGCAAGTGCAGACCGAAGCCGCAGCGGCTGACGCCTCCGCTCAGGCTGAAGCCGAGGCCGCCGCGCAAGCCGCCGCCGAAGCTGCGATCGCGGCCCAAGCCGACGCCGACGCTGCGGCGCAGGCTGAGGCAGCCGCTGCAGCGCAGGCTGAGGCCGACGCTGCTGCAACAGCCCAAGCCGAGGCTGATGCCGCCGCTGCCGCGCAAGCTGACGCAGACGCCGCCGCTGCGGCACAAGCCCAGGCTGACGCTGACGCCGCTGCTGCGGCACAAGCCCAGGCTGACGCAGACGCCGCTGCTGCCGCTCAAGCCCAGGCTGATGCTGACGCCGCTGCCGCTGTTCAGGCTGAAGCCGACGCTGCCGCGCAAGCGCAAGCGCAGGCCGACGCTGACGCAGCCGCTGCGGCGCAAGAACAGGCCGACGCAGACGCCTCAGCCGCTGCGGCGCAAGCCCAGGCTGACGCAGACGCCGCTGCGGCCGCTCAGGCTGAGGCCGATGCTGCCGCAGCCTCGCAAGCGCAGGCCGACGCTGACGCAGCCGCTGCGGCTCAAGCCCAGGCTGACGCAGACGCCTCAGCCGCTGCGCAGGCGGATGCCGCTGCCGCCGCTGCCGAGGCTCAGGTCAAGGCTGACGCCGCTGCCGCCGCACAAGCGCAGGCTGAAGCGGACGCTGCCGCCGCCTTGCTGGCAGAAGAAGAGGCGGCTGCCCGGGCCGCCGCCGCGATCGCCGCTGGTGATGCAGAAGCCGCTGCACAGGCACAAGCCGACGCCGACGCCGCCGCTGCCGAAACGGCTGCTGCCGAAGCCGCCGCCGCCGCGGCACAGGCGGACGCCGATGCCGCCGCAGCGACCGCAGAGGCCGATGCGCAGGCACAAGAGGCAGCCGCCGCCGACCGAGCCGAGGCTGATGCCGCTGCCGCTGCTGCCGCCGCCGCCGAAGCCGAAGCTGCACCATCAGTAGAAACGCCGGCGACCCCCGAAGAGACGGTCGTCGTGACCGAAGAGGCGACTCCCGAAGCCCCGGTCGAAGCCCCCGTGCCGACC
This sequence comes from Paracoccaceae bacterium, assembly GCA_031398695.1. Classification (GTDB taxonomy): domain Bacteria; phylum Pseudomonadota; class Alphaproteobacteria; order Rhodobacterales; family Rhodobacteraceae; genus JAIYDJ01. Next base: position 8,477 of record JANNNU010000016.1, read on the forward strand.
GAAACGGCGGTCGAAGGTTTGACGGCGGTGCTTGAAGAGCCGACGGCGACGGAAGGTGACACCGAACGGGCCGCCCCGGTCGCGGAAGCGGCCGCTGCCGCCGCCGCGGCGCCGTTGCCGGAAGGCACGAAACCTTCGGACGTGGCCGCACCCAACGTGTCGGTCGTCGTCACGCAGACGGTGACCGAAGCCGACACCCGGTCGTCTGCCGAAGAGTTCACCGCTGCACCAGTGGCCGTCAGCGACGGCAAGAAATCCGGCCTTTCGAACCTTGAAAAGGTCGGCCTTGTGGCCTTGGGCGCTTTGGTGGTCGGGGCGGTCATCAACGAGAACAACAAGCGCGACCGGCAGGAAGTGGTGTCCAACACCGGGGATCGGGTCGTGGTCCAGCGGCCCGATGGCAGCTATCAGATCTACAAGGACGACGACGCGATCCTGCGTCGTCCGGGGTCGGAAGTGCGCACCGAAACCTATCGCGACGGATCGACCCGCACGATCGTCGAAAAGCGCGACGGCACGCAGGTCGTGACGGTGCGCGATGCGTCGGGCCGGGTTCTGCGCCGGGCAACCTACGACGACCGGGGGCGTGAGCTGGTGCTGTTCGACGACATGCAGCCCGAACGCGCAATTATCGTCTCCGATCTTCCCCGCGCGCGGCCGGACCGGGTGACCATTTCGACCAACGACGCCGATGCCGCCCTCAAGGCGCGGCTGGCCGCACGTCAGGCCGAAGAGATCGGGCGCAGTTTCAGCCTGCGTCAGATCCGCGAGATCGCTCAGGTGCGCGATCTGGCGGCGACGATCAACGTCGACAACATCACCTTCGACAGCGGGTCGTCGGCCATCCGTGCCAGCGAGGCCGAGAAACTGGCCGATCTGGGCGGGCTCATTACCGACCTGATCCGCGAAAACCCGGGTGAGGTGTTCCTGATCGAGGGTCACACGGATGCCGTCGGCTCGGGCGCGTCGAATCTGGCGCTGTCGGACCGGCGGGCGGAATCGGTGGCGCTGGCGCTGACCGAATATTTCGAGGTGCCGCCGGAAAACATCGTTGTGCAGGGCTACGGCGAAAAGGAACTGCGCATCGACACGCAGGGTGACGAACGGGCCAACCGCCGGGTTGCGGTGCGCATCATCACGCCGCTGATGAACGTCGCGTCGAACTAGGCAGCCTCGGTGGTCGGGCAATGCCGGGCCACCACAACCGCTAACCGCATTCACAGCGGTGTGTTCAGGATCAGTCCCGCAAGGGTCTGATCCCTTGGTGTTGTCAGCTCCGTGGTTCGTGCCGGCGGTGCACCTGCGTCGCCGGCGAACTGCCGCTGGTGGCAGGGGCTGGCTTTACGCACACGCGCGTTGCATGATGGCACTATGACGCTGGGCAATGACGATATCCCCGAAACGGCTTTGGCCTGGCACAGGGCGGGGCGGGGTGCTGTGTTGGCGACCGTGGTCGAAACCTGGGGCTCTGCGCCACGGCAGGCCGGAAGCCAATTGGTCGTTGCCGGCGATGGTCAGATGATGGGGTCGGTGTCGGGTGGCTGCGTCGAAGGCGCGGTGGCGGTCGAGGCCGAAACGGCGCTCGCCGATGGCAAGCCGCGCCTGCTGACATACGGCGTCAGCGACGATGCGGCCTTTGCGGTCGGGTTGGCCTGCGGTGGCACCATTCGCGTGCTGGTAGAACCGGTCGGAACGGCCTTGCCGGTGGACGTGCTAGACCTGCTGGTGCAGGCGCGGGCGGCCAAGCGGCCAGTCGCACTGGTGACCGACCTTGCAAGTTTTGAACACGCGCTGACCGACGGTCCCGAGGTGGCCGACCGGCTGCGATCGGACAAGACCGGAGTCGAGGCGACCGAAACCGGGCCGGGGCGGCTGGTGGCGGTGCATAACCCGGCGCTGCGATTGATCGTGGTGGGGGCGGTGCACATCGCGCAGGCCCTGCTGCCGATGGCGCGCGCCTGCGGCTATGCTCCGGTGCTGATCGACCCGCGCGGCGCGTTCGGGTCTGAGGCCCGCTTTCCCGGCGAAGTGATCGCCGAAGACTGGCCGGACGAGGCGCTGACGGCCTTGGCGCCCGACCGACGCACCGCCATCGTCACGCTGACCCATGATTCGAAACTGGATGATCCGGCGATCCGCACTGCGTTGCGCTCGGATGCGTTCTACGTCGGCTGTCTCGGATCGAAACGCACCCATGCCAAGCGGGTTGAGCGGCTGCTGCAAGACGGGTTCACCCAGACCGAGATCGCCCGCATCCATGCCCCGGTCGGATTGGATGTCGGGGCGAAATCACCCGCCGAAATCGCGGTCGCGATCCTGGCGCAGATCACCCAAGTCCTGCGAAAGGCATGAAATTCGGGCCGGTCCCCGTGGCAGAGGCCGAAGGGGCGATGCTCGCCCATTCGGTGGGCTTGGGCACTGCGCGGTTGCGCAAGGGGATGGTTCTGGGACGCCCCGATGTGGAACGGCTTGCGGCCTGCGGATTGCGGCAGGTGATGGTGGCTCGGCTCGATCCGGGCGATGTGGCCGAAGACGCGGCGGCGCAAGCCCTGGCGGCGGCGCTGGTCCCCGATCCGGCGGGGCAAGGACTGGCGCTGACCCAGGCGGTGACCGGACGCGTCAACCTCAAGGCGCAGGGGCCGGGCATCGTCGCGGTCGATGCGGACCGTGTGCGTGCGCTGAACCTTGTGGATCCGGCCATTTCCTTTGCCACCTTGCCGGCGTGGCAGCGCGTGACCGAAGGCGCGCTTGTCGGGACGATCAAGATCATCGCCTATGCCGTGGCGTCTGACGTTCTGTCATGCGCCTGTGCTCTTGCCGATAGCGCGATCCGCGTCTTGCCCGTGGTGCGCCGAACGGCTGGCCTCGTGTTGACCGAGGTGCCGGGACAGGACCTCAAGCTGAACACCAAAGGGCGAAGGGCCATGGAGGGGCGTCTGCGCGCGCTGGGAATGCGGCTTGCTGCAGTGGATGTGGTGGCCCATGACCCTGCCGCGATCGCCGCGGCGCTGGGACGAATGGACGTCGACCTGCTGTTGATCCTGACGGGATCGGCCACGTCCGACATGCAGGACACGGCGCCGCAGGGGGTGCGGCTGGCGGGGGGCGCGGTGGCGCGGTTCGGAATGCCGGTCGATCCGGGCAATTTGCTGTTTCTGGGGACGTTGGGGGCGCGGCCGGTGATCGGTCTGCCCGGATGCGCACGCTCGCCTGCGCTGAACGGCGCCGACTGGGTGTTGGAGCGGCTGGCGTGCGGGCTGCAGGTGACGGATGCCGACATCGCCGCCATGGGTGTGGGGGGCCTGTTGAAAGAGATCAAGGCGCGGCCACAATTGCGCGAGCCGGAGTGAACGGGGGTTGATCGGCGCAGCATTCGGCATGAGACTTGCGGCTATGCGCGTCCTGTTCATCCTACTTGCCATCCTGTCCCTGAACCTGGCCGCGCGGGCCGAGGTGCAGGGTCGCGACGACCCCGAACTGCAGGCGGCCGTCGGGGATTGGCTGGCCGGAAACGAGGCTGATGCGCTGCCCGCCCTCGCTGCGCTGGCCGTCGCTGGAAACACGGCGGCGCGTTTGCTGCTGACCCAGATCGACAGCTTTCCTGCGCTGCAGGGCGACTGGCTTGCTGCGTTGCCGCGCGCAGACCGGATCGCCGTCCTGCGCGCGCCCGGAGGGGTGTCGGGACAGCGCTGGACACGGGAACTGGACGATCCGATTGCGCAGGCTTGGGTGCGGCTGTGGGATACGTCGGCCACGCCGCAGGTGATCGTGGATTTTGCCCGATTGGGCGAGCCGAGGGCGGCACGGTTCGCCGCGCTGACACTGGCCCGACGGCAGCGACAGGGCTTTGCCGCGGTGGGTGATGATCCGGCCTATCCTGCCAGTCTGCAGGCCTATGTCTTGGCCGAGACGGGTGGCGATGCGCGGTCGCTGCACCCGGCTGATCCGCAATTGTCAGTTCTGGGCCGGCAACCCGATGCAGCCGGGTTTTCCGGCTGGGCCGAAACTGTGGCCGACGCCGACCCCGTGATAGCGTTGTGCGAAACCCTGTGCCCGCGTGAAGACCCTGGCTTGTGTCGGCCCGCTGCCTTGCAGGGGATGGGCGGCTATTGGGGTTTGATGCCACTTGGCTCACCAGTCGAGGCGCTGGTGCCATCGCCGGTGTTCAACCGCAGCCCGCGCGGGCTGGACTCCACCTTGCGCAGCCTGCGCGGACCGATGGACAGTGCCTGCCTGACCGACAGGCTGAAATGAAAAACCCCCGGGTGTGCCGGGGGTGATCGTCTTGCGGCGATGCGACGGCCTACTTGGGCCCGATCATCATCACCATCTGGCGGCCTTCGAGCCGGGGCATCGACTCGATCTTGCCGGCATCGCCCACATCGGCAGCTACGCGGTTCAACAGCTCGAGCCCCAGCTGCTGGTGCGCCATTTCGCGCCCCCGGAACCGCAGGGTGACCTTGACCTTGTCGCCTTCCTCCAGAAACTTCATGACCGAGCGCATCTTGACCTCGTAATCATGGGTATCGGTTCCGGGACGGAACTTGATCTCCTTGATCTCGATGATGTGCTGCTTCTTGCGGGCTTCGGCCTCCCGCTTCTGGTTTTCGTACTTGAACTTGCCGAAATCCATGATCTTGCAGACCGGAGGCTCGGCATTGGGCGAGATTTCCACCAGATCAAGGCCCGCCTCTTCAGCCAGGAACAGCGCGCGGGCCGGGGTGACGACGCCGATGTTCTCGCCTTCTGCGCCAATCAGGCGGATTTCGGGCGACCGGATGCGATCATTGATGCGCGGGCCGGTTTCGCGTTGCGGCGGGGCATTGTGCGGTCTGCGGGCTATGGTGTGCGTCCTTGCGTGGTTTGTACTGAGCGCGCAAGATAGCGATGCCACGCACCGTCTTCAACCGCCTAATGCAGGCGAAGGCGCGGCAACGCACGGTCGGGCACGCCAGGCGGGGTGCCGCCCTTTTCTTTGCGCCGGTTTTATGGCAGTGCGCCTGCATCCGACAAGTCCATCGGTAGAGGAGACTTTGACATGAACAAGAATGTAATTATCGGCCTGGTGGTCGTGCTGCTGGCTGCCGGCGGCTATTATCAATTCAGCTACAAACCCGCACAGGAAGCGGCAGCCGAGGCCGCCGCCGCCGCTGCCGAGGCTGCAAAGGCTGCCGAAGACGCCGCTGCCGCCGCCGCCGCCGAAGCGCAGGCCGCCGAAGACGCCGCCGCTGCCGCACAGCAACTGGAGCAGGAGGCCGCCGCCGCCGCCGCTTCTGCTGCGGACGCCGCAACCGGTGCCGCCGCTGGCGCCGCCGACGTGGTGTCGGCCGCGACCGCCGAAGCCATGGCAGCCCTTGATCCCGCAACCTTCGACGCGGCACGGGTGACCGCCCTGATCGACAGCTCGACGCTCGCCGACGACGTGAAAGCCAACCTGCGGTCGGTGGTCAATGCCGCGTCCACGAATGCGGCGCTGGTCGAGCCGGCGATCGCGCAGGTCAAGGCCGCGATGGGTCTGTAATCGAGCCAAAATGACGACGGCCGCGCAGGTTAATCTGCGCGGCCGTTTTACTTTCGGAACCGTCTGCGGCGTCAGATGCCTTCGCCCACGAAGGCCTTTTCAACCACATATTCCATCGGTTCCGAGTTCGCACCTTCGCGCAGCCCGAAACCTTCGAGCACCGCCTTGACGTCCACGTTGAACGCAAGGCTGCCACAGACCATCGCCCGGTCGTCGGCGGCGTCCATCGGCGGCAGCCCCAGATCCGCGAACACCTTTCCACTGGTCAGATTGTCGGTGATGCGCCCCATCAAGGGCGAGTCCTCGCGGGTCGTCGTGGGGTAATACCGCAGCTTGCCCACGGTCATTTCGCCGATCAGCGGGTCATGCGCAAGCCCGTCGACCAGAACGCGGCCGTATTCAAGCTCTGCCAGCGTGCGGCAGGTGTGCATCATGATGACCTGGTCGTACTTCTCATAGGTTTCCGGCTCGCGCATCAGGCTGGCAAAGGGCGCAAGGCCCGTCCCGGTGGCCAGAAACCACAGGCGTTTGCCCGGCAGCAGCGCGTCATGCACCAGTGTGCCCACCGGTTTGGGCCGCAGGATGATTTCGTCTCCGACGGCGATATGCTGCAACCGGCTGGTCAGCGGGCCATCCGGCACCTTGATCGAATAGAATTCCAGTTCGTCATCCCAGGACGGCGACGCGATGGAATAGGCCCGCAGCAGGGGTTTTCCCGCATCGCCCATAAGGCCGATCATGACGAATTCGCCGGACCGGAAGCGCAGGCTGCGGGGGCGCGTCACGCGGAAAGAAAACAGCCGGTCCGTCCAGTGGGTCACCGAAGTGACGGTCTGCGCATCGGGCAGGTGCGGTTTTGCGGCAGTCATGGCAAGCGCGTCGGTCATGTCGATTGGCTTTCGATACGGGGTTCGGACGGTCTGGGACAGCGGATGTCAGGCCCCAAGCCGCGACTGATAATCATGTGCCTGCCAGTCGGCGCGGAAAGCCCACTGATCGGCCGGTTGGCGCAGCGCGAGATCGTCCGGAATCTCGACCTGGTCGAACCCGACACGGCGCAGCATCGTGTATTGGTCCGCGATGACCGGGCCAAGGGCGCGCAACGTGCCGGTGTACCCCATCAGGCGCAGGCGGCGTGCGATCGTAAAGGCACGCCCGTCGCTGAAGGACGGAAAGGCGACGCGGATCAGGTTCAGGTCGGGCAGGGCGCTGCGCAACATCTCGGGGTCGTCGGTCTGCGCAAGATCGACCGCGCCCTGATGATGGGCGAGATCCGCCAGAGGGACAATACCCATCTCTGTGGCAGGGCTGAAACCGCTGTCGGTGACGATGACGGTCATGCGGCATTCTCCTGCGGCGTGCGAACGGCTTTGCCGTTGATGAAGTGGATGCCGCATTCGGTCTTGTCCGAGGAACGCCAACGCCCTGCACGGGGATCTTCGCCCGGCTTCACGGGTGTGGTGCACGGCGCGCACCCGATCGAGGGGAAGCCCTTGGCCACCAGCGGGTGCCGCGGCAAACGGTTTTCGACCATGTATTCTTCCAGATCCTCGCGGCCCCAATGGGCCAGCGGGTTAACCTTGATGCGCACGTCGCCTTCGGCCTCGAAGAACTGCACGGCTTCGCGCGCGGCCCCCTGGTAGCGCTTGCGCCCGGTGATCCAGCCGTCGAAATCCTTCAGGGCACGCTCCAGCGGTTCGACCTTGCGGATGTTGCAGCAGGCGTCGGTGTTGAACTGGTGCAGGGTGTTGTCCGGATCCTCGAAGTCTAGCCGGGGCTGGGCTGCGCGGATGGTGCGGATGTCGCACAGCGGCAGGGATTCGGCCAGTTTCCGTTGATAGTCAAGCGTTTCGGGAAACAGCATCCGGGTGTCGATGAAGAGCACCGGCGTTTCCGGGGCGATCACGCTGACCAGATGCAGCAACACGACCGATTCCGCCCCGAAGGAGCTGACGAGCCCGACCTTGCCCAGATCGGCATCTTTCAGGCTGTGTTCCAGCACCGCTGTCGCCCCGTGATGGCGATAGCGGGCGTTCAGCGCCGCGACGCGTTCTGCCACGTCGCCGGTGTGCAGATCACGCGGCATCTTTGCCCGCTTCCGCCCCGTAAAGGGCTGTCTTGAACGGGCCTAGCCCGACGCGGCGGTAGGCCTGCAGAAACGTCTCGGACGGGTCTTCGCGCAGCGCGAGGTAGGCACGCAGGATGCGTTCGATCGCCGGGGTGATCTCGTGATAGGCAAAGCCGGGGCCGGTCTTGTCGCCGATCACGGCGGTTTCCGTGCCGTCGCCGCCCAGCGTGATCTGATAGTTTTCCACCCCGGCGCGGTCGAGGCCGAGAATCCCGATGTGCCCGACGTGGTGGTGACCGCAGGCGTTGATGCAGCCCGAGATCTTGATCTTCAGCGGTCCGATGTCGTGCTCCAGCTTCAGCGCGTCGAAATGCAGCGCCAGCTCTTGCGCGACCGGGATCGAGCGGGCGGTGGCGAGCGCGCAATAATCCATGCCGGGGCAGGCGATCATGTCGGACAACAGGCCGACGTTCGCCGTGGCAAGCCCGGCCTGCGTCAGGGCCGC
>JANNNU010000033.1:0-21807 GCA_031398695.1 Paracoccaceae bacterium
CAACGCCGATACGCTCGGGGCCGATCTGGTTGCGGCGGCGACGGCGGGTGGATGCACGCTGATCGTGGTCACGCACGATGCGGCGCTCGCGGGCCGGATGGCGCGCCGGATCACCCTGGCCGATGCGCGGATCGTCGAGGACAGCCATGCGTGACCTCTGGGCAAACCTGCCTCCGCTGGCCCAGGATCTGCTGTTCACCCTGATCCTGATCGTCCCTGTCCTGATCGTGGGCGCGCTCGTGTTGCGCGGACTTCATCCCCTGCCCTTGGTCGGCGCGATGCTGCGTCGGTTCGCAGGGGTCAACGCGCTATTCGTGGCGCTGATCACAGTGTCGGTCGGTCTTGGCGTCGGCCTTCTGGCGCAAGAGCGTGGCCTGCGGCAAGGTTCGGCCCGCGCGGCGGAAAAGTTCGACCTGATCGTCGCCGCCCCGGGCAGCGAGGTAACGGCAATGCTGGCCGCCGTCTATCTGCAACCTGCCGACCTCGCGCTGGTGACGGGTGCGCAGTATGCCGAGATCGCGACGGCGCAAGGCGTGTCGTTCGCCGCCCCGATCGCCTTTGGCGACAGCCACCGCGGCGCGCCGATAGTGGGAACCACGACGGATTTCGTAACCCATCTGGCGGGTCCTTTGGCCGAAGGCCGCCTCTTCGCTACCGAAACCGAAGCCGTCGCCGGGGCGTTCGCCCCCGTTGCGGTCGGCGATCGTTTCGCGCCCGCGCATGGCCTCGAGATGCTGGAACCGGGCGACGCGCACGATGACGATGACGGCGACGCGCACGAAGACGGCGACCACGAAGACGGCGACCCGACCGCGCAGGCCGAAGATCATCCCGACCATCACGACGTCGCCTACACCGTCACCGGCCGCATGGCCGCCACTGGCAGCCCGTGGGACCGAGCGATCCTCGTGCCGGTCGAAGGCGTGTGGGAGGTGCACGGCCTTGCCAACGGCCACGCTCCCGGTGACGACCGCATCGGGCCGCCCTTCGATGCGACCCGCATGCCGGGCACGCCTGCGGTGCTGGTCAAGGCCGACGGTCTGGCGGCCACCTATGCCCTCAAATCGCAGTTTACCCGCGGCGATCTGATGGCCTTCTTTCCCGGCACTGTGCTGTCGCAACTGCACGGACTGCTGCGAGACGTGCGCGCGGCGATGTCGCTGATGGCGGTGCTGACGCAGGCGCTGGTCACGCTGTCGGTGCTGGTGGGACTGATGATCCTCGTTCGGCTGATCGCCCGCAGCCTTGCGCTGCTGCGCGCGATCGGCGCGCCGCTGCGGTTCGTGTTCGCGGTGGTGTGGGCCTATTCCGCCACCCTGATCGTTGCCGGGGCGGGGCTTGGCCTTGGTCTGGGATGGATCGCGGCGCGCGTCCTTTCTACCGTGATCACGGCGCGCACTGATGTGCTGGTCACGGCAACCCTGTCGTGGCCCGAGGTGCATCTGGTGGCGGGCTTCTTCAGCTTGACCGCGATCCTGGCGCTGCTGCCGGGCTGGCTGGCCGTGCGGCGCCCGTTGCTGACCGATCTGCGGGGCTGAATGTCAGGCGCTGTGGCCGGTGCGGGCCACCAGCGCCGCCATGTAGCGGTCCACCGCGCGGGCGCGGTGCCGGGCGATCTGCACCGCCTCGTCCGCGCCGATCGACACGAACCGCACGGCATCGTGCGGGCGCAGTTGCACGAACCCGTCCAGATCGTCAGACAGGACCGTGGCGATCTTGGGATAGCCGCCCGTGGTCTGGTGGTCCGCCAGCAGGACGACCGGCACCCCGTCGCCTGCCACCTGCACCGCCCCGCGCACGATCGCCTGCGACGGCAGGTTCAACGCAGCCTCGGGCGTCAGATCCGCCCCGCGCAGGCACACGCCCATCCGGTCATAGGCATCGGTCAGCCGGTAGGGTGCGGCAAAGAACGCCTCCAGCGTCGCAGGCGCAAAGAACCGCTCCTGTGGGCCTGGTACCGCATGGATCACCCGGCGCGGACGCGCCCAGACCGGACAGGGGATGGCAGCGTCGTGCCGCACCTGCGCCCCGTCCACGATGATCCGCTGCCCCACCCGCACCGCCCCACCGCCAAAGCCTGACGCCGCATGGGTCGCGGCACTGCCCAGCCAGTCCGTGGCCTGCAGCGCACCGGCAAAGGACAGCGCCGTCCAGCTGCCCCACGGTCCCGGCGCGATCTGCAACCGCTGGCCCGCCCGCACCGTGAACACGGCCCACGACCCCACCAGCATCCGATCCACCCGCACCACGAACCCGCCGCCCGCCACCGCGACCGACACCGCGCCCGCCACACAGTCCAGCGTCAGCCCGCCGCGCGATACCTCGATCCCCGCCGCGCCCGCCGAATTGCCCAGCGCCCGGTTGGCGATCGCAAGACTCTTGCGATCCATCGGCCCCGACGCAGGCACCCCGAACCGCAACGCCCCGGCCCGCCCGCCGTCCTGCACCGACACCAGCGGGCCGACCGCGACCACCCGGAACTCTGCCTGCGCCATTCAGCCCTCCACCAGCCTGTCACGCCCGATCCGGCGAAACGTCACCCGGTCGCCAACGTCGAACAGGAACGGCCGCGTCGCATCGCCGGTCAGCACCCGCGTCGGCGACCGCCCGATCACCCACCACCCGGTCGGCATGGTCAGCGTGGTGACGAGGCACTGCGCCCCCGCGACGATGACGCTACCCGCCAGAACCCCGCGCACCGCCTGCGGCTTGCGGTCCAGCTGCAACGCTTCGGGCAGCCCGGTCAGATAGGCATAGCCGGGCGCAAAGCCATACATCACCACCTCGTACGCCCCGGCCAGATGCGCCTCGATCACGGCATCGGGCGACAGTCCGGTGCGCGCGGCCACCTCGGCCAGATCGGGGGCCAGATCCGCGTCATAGCACACCTCGACGACCCTTTCGGTCGGCGGTTCATCTGACGCAACCGGATGCGCCAGCAACCGCCGCAAATGGGCCTCGACGCCCGCAGGGTCTGTGACCAGCGGATCGAAGATCACCGCCAGCGTCGAAAACGCCGGCACCGCCTCGACAAAGCCCGCACAGGGGGCGGTGGCCAGCGCCCGGTCCAGCTGCCGCACGGCGGCGCGCAGCGCGGGACCGGGGTCGCCCGCAAATTCGACCAGAACACCCGTGTCGGCCATCGGACGGAACGCCGGCTGCAGCATGACCGATCAGCCCTCCAGAAACGCGGCGACGACCACGCCCCGCTCGGTCAGCCGGCGCCGCAGCGTGCGCGCCATCGCGACGGCGCCCGGACTGTCGCCATGCACGCACAGCGAATCCGCCGCCAATCGCACCGGATCACCCTCGACGACCGGCATCAGCCCGGTGTCGAGATAGGCCAGAACCCGCTCCGCCGCCGCCTCGGCGTCATGGATCATCGCATCGGGGCGCGACCGGGGCACCAGCCGACCCGAGGGCAGATAGGCGCGGTCGGCATAGATCTCGGAATAGACCCGCATCCCCGCCTCGCGCGCCGCCACCTCCAGCGCCGTGCCGGAAATCGCCAGCATCGCCAGATCGCGCGACACCGCGCGCACCGCCCCGGCAATCGCCGCCGCCACCGCCGCATCGTCCGCCGCAAGATTGGCCAGCGCCCCGTGCGGCTTGACATAGCCCACGACCGCGCCCGCCAGACTGGCGACACCCAGCAACGCCCCGATCTGCGACGCCACCATCCGCCCGATCTCGGGCGCGCCCATCGGAATGACCCTGCGGCCAAATCCCGCCGGATCGGCATACCCCGGATGTGCCCCGACGCGCACGCCGCGTCGCGCGGCCGCCTGCAGGGTGGCGAACATCACCTCGGGGTCACCCGCATGGCCGCCGCAGGCGATGTTGGCCGAGGTGACCATATCCAGCATCGCCGCGTCATCGCCTATCGTCCAGGGGCCATAGCCTTCGCCAAGATCGGCATTCAGATCGATCCGCATGGTGTTCTCCCGGTGCCACGGCGCCGCAGTCGGGCCTTTGATTGCGGTCGGATCTTGCGCGCTGTAGCCGGTCACGCAACCGCCGTCAGTCCCCATGGTGACCAGAGGCACGCCCCGTGTCGAGGCCCCAAACGAAAGCGGCGCCGCGATACCGCAGCGCCGCTGTCAGACGTGCATCATGCCCGGATCAGACCAGATCGAACCGGTCGAGCATCATCACCTTGGTCCAGGCCGCCACGAAATCGCGCACGAACACCGGACCGCTGTCGGCACAGCCATACACCTCGGCCAACGCCCGCAGCTGGCTGTTCGACCCGAACACCAGATCCGCCCGCGTCGCCGTCCACTTCGGCGCGCCGGTGGCCCGGTCAATGCCGGCAAAGGTCGCCTCGGCAGCGTCGGTCGGCGCCCAGGCGGTGGCGATGTCCAGCAGGTTGGTGAAGAAGTCGGTGGTCAACGCGCCCGGACGCCCGGTGAACACGCCATGCGCCGACCCATCCCAGTTGGTCCCGATCGCCCGCATCCCGCCGATCAGCACGGTCATCTCCGGCGCGGTCAGCGTCAGCAGTTGCGCCCGGTCGACCAGCAGTTCTTCGGCGCTGATCGCATAGCTGCCCTTGAGGTAATTGCGGAACCCGTCCGCAATCGGCTCCAGCACGGCAAAGCTTTCGACGTCGGTCTGCTCTTGCGTGGCGTCGGTGCGACCCGGCGTGAACGGCACGGTCACGTCCTGCCCCGCCGCCTTGGCTGCCTGCTCGACCCCGGCGTTGCCTGCCAGCACGATCAGATCGGCCAGCGACACCCGCTTGCCGCCCGCCTGGAACGCCGACTGGATGGCTTCCAGCTGGCCCAGCACGACCGCCAGCTCGGCCGGCCGGTTGACCTCCCAATCCTTCTGCGGCGCCAGACGCAGCCGCGCGCCATTGGCCCCACCCCGCTTGTCCGATCCGCGGAAGGTCGATGCCGACGCCCAGGCGGTCGTCACCATCTGCGCCACCGTCAGTCCGGACGCAGCAATCCGGTACTTCAGCGCGGCCACATCCGCGGCGTCGATCAGCGGATGATCGACTGCCGGGACGGGATCCTGCCAGATAAGCTCTTCGGCGGGCACTTCCTTGCCCAGATACCGCACGCGCGGCCCCATGTCGCGGTGGGTCAGCTTGAACCAGGCCCGGGCAAACGCATCGGCCAGCTCGTCGGGGTTCTGGTGGAAATGGCGCGAGATCGGCTCGTAGATCGGGTCCATCCGCAGCGCGAGGTCGGTCGTCAGCATCACCGGCGCATTGCGCCGCGCCGGATCATGCGCGTCGGCCACCAGCGTCGCCGCCTCGGGGTCGGTCGGGATCCACTGATGCGCCCCGGCGGGGCTTTTGGTGATCTTCCACTCGAACCCGAACAGCGTGTCGAAATAGCTGTTGTCCCAGGTCGTCGGCGTCGAGGTCCACGCACCTTCCAGACCGCTGGTGGTGGTATGCACGCCCTTGCCGGTCCCGAACGCATTGATCCAGCCAAAGCCCATTTCCTGCATCGCAGCGCCTTCCGGCTCGACGCCCACCATCGACACGTCACCCGCGCCGTGCGACTTGCCAAAGGTGTGCCCTCCGGCGATCAGCGCGACTGTCTCATAGTCGTCCATCGCCATGCGGGCGAACGTCTCGCGGATGTCCTTGGCCGAGGCCAGCGGGTCGGGGTTGCCGTCGGGGCCTTCGGGGTTGACGTAGATCAGACCCATCTGCACCGCGGCCAGCGGCTGCTCCAGATTGCGCGCGTCGCCCGAATAGCGGTTCATCAGGTTGGTCGGGTCGTTGCTGGCGTGCAGCCACTTCGTCTCGGACCCCCAATAGACGTCCTCCTCGGGCTCCCACACGTCGGCCCGCCCGCCGCCAAAGCCAAAAGTCTTGAACCCCATCGATTCCAGAGCCGCGTTGCCCGCGTAGATCATCAGGTCCGCCCACGACAGGCTGGCGCCGTATTTCTGCTTGATCGGCCACAACAACCGGCGCGCCTTGTCGAGGTTGCCGTTGTCCGGCCACGAGTTCAACGGCGCGAAGCGCTGCGTGCCGCCCCCGGCACCTCCCCGCCCGTCGCCCGTGCGGTAGGTTCCCGCCGAATGCCACGCCATGCGGATGAAGAACGGGCCGTAATGCCCCCAGTCCGCCGGCCACCAGTCCTGCGAGGTTTTCATCAACGCAAAGAGGTCTGCCTTCACCGCGTCGAGGTCCAGCGTCTTGAACGCCTCGGCATAGTCGAACGTCGTGCCCATCGGGTTGGACAACGCAGAGTGCTGGTGCAGGATCTTCAGGTTCAGCTGGTTCGGCCACCAGTCGCGGTTCGACCGCGCCATCGCGACCGAATTGGCACCCACCCCGTGCATCACCGGGCACTTGCCGCCTTTGGGGTTATCATTTCCGTCCATGGTGTTCTCCGATGTGGCTAGGCCGAATGGCGTCCCGCTGTCCGACAGACACCCGGTCACGCCCTGCGGGCCCGACCCGATCCTGCGGCGGCAACCCTCATCGCCCAGCGTCAGTGTCGGTATAGCAAACCGAGACGATTGTTTAAGTTGTATTTGCTGATCATCCCGATAAACTGCGCTGATGATACACCTCACCCTCAAGCAGTTCCGCTATTTCGAGGCATTGGCCCGCCACGCCCATTTCGGCCGCGCGGCTGATGCCTGCGCCATTTCGCAACCCGCGCTGTCGATGCAGATCAAAGATATGGAGCAGACGCTGGGGACCGCCCTCTTCGAACGCGGCGCGCGGCAGGTACGCCTCACCAGCTTTGGCGAGGAACTCGCGCTGCGCGTGCGCCCGATCCTGCGCGCCGTGGACGAACTCGAAGACCTCGCGCGGGCGTCGAAGGACCGTCTGTCGGGCCGTCTGCGCATCGGGGTGATTCCCACCGTCGCCCCGTATCTGTTGCCCACCATCATCAGCCAGCTGACCCGGCTGAACGGCGATCTCGACATCCACATTCGCGAGACCGTCACGCCGAAACTGCTTGCCGACCTCGCCGAAGGCCGGCTCGACACCGCCATCGTCGCCCTTCCGGTGTCGGAACCCGCGCTGACCGAGGTGGCGCTCTTTTCCGAAGAATTCGTGCTGGTCCGCCCGATCGAAGACAGCAACAAGCCGGTTCCCAGTCGCGAAACCCTGCGCGAAATGCGCCTGCTTCTGCTGGAAGAGGGGCACTGCTTTCGCGATCAGGCGCTGTCGTTCTGCAACGTCGAGGCGTCGGTGCCGCGCGAACTGCTGGATGGCAGCTCGCTGACTACGCTGGTGCAAATGGTCAGCGCCGGCATCGGCGTCACCCTGATCCCCGAAATGGCCGTCCCGGTCGAGGTGCGCTCGGCGGCGGTGTCGGTGGCCCGCTTCCCGTCCCCCGAACCCCGGCGAACCATCGGCATGGTCTGGCGCAAGTCCAGCCCCCTCGCCCGTCAGCTGACCGATATTGCCGCGGTGGTCGCCGCCTCGGCAGCCAGCCTCAGGGCACGCAGCGCCCTGCCCGACCACGGTGGACTGCCGCCCGAAATCGTCGCGGCCGATCCGCAAAACCGGTTGCGTTTCCAACCCGGCGCACCGCATCCTTGACCGCGACCCAGCAAGGCCGAACCCGATGACCGACACGCCCGCGACGACCCCGCCTGCCGCCTCGCCGCTGCGCCTCGCGTTGTGGCAGGGGCCGTCCCCGGCGGGCGACGATGCCCTGGCCCTCTCGACGCTGCGAGCGGCCCTGATGGCGGCTGGCGCGGTCGGCGCGGCCATGCTGGTGGCCCCCGAAAGCTACCTGCCCGGCTACAACCACCCCGACATCGCCCGCCTCGCCCAGCCGCGCGGCGGGGCATGGCACCGCGCCCTTTCGGCATTGTGCCGCGACGCCGGATGCGGCCTGGTCGTCGGCTACGCCGAACGCTGCGGCGCGGCGGTCTACAACGCGTCGGTGGCCTTCGATGACCGTGGCACCGAAATCGCCCACTACCGCAAGATCCAGCTATACGGCCCGCGCGAAACGGCGATCTACCAGCCCGGCGAAGCATACAGCGTCTTCGATCTCGACGGGCGGCGCACTGCGCTGCTGATCTGCTACGATATCGAGTTTGCCCCGCATGTCGCTGCCCTTGCGGCACAAGGGGTGACCCTGATCCTGACCGCCACCGCCAACATGCTGCCCTTCACGCACGTCAGCCGGATCAGCGTCCCTGCGATGGCCGCGCACCACGCCCTCAGCATCGTCTACGCGAACTACTGCGGCACCGAAGGCAACCTGACCTATTGCGGCGGCTCGGTGATCGTCGGCCCCGACGGCGAAACGCTGGCCCTCGCCGGTGCCACCCCTGCCTTGCTGGTAGCCGACCTTGCGACGCCGGACCCGAACCTGCTGTCGCGGCAGGCGCAGGACTTCCGCCCCGTCCAACCCTGACCCGCCACGATCGTCGGTTTAACGATACCCCAGCCGCAAGCGCCGCGCGCGCGCCCTCGCGCGCTGACAGGCTTGCGGCGGTACGCCGCTCCGCTTGACTAGCGGGTAAAGCCGGGCGTCTTGCTCCACGCCAGCGCGTCGGCGATCATCTGCGGCAGGGTCGACCGTTCGGGCACCCAGCCCAACTCCTCGACCGCGCGCGCTGACCCTGACACCAGCGCCGCGGCGTCACCGGGGCGGCGCGGCCCGATCACCAGCGGCACCTCGCGGTTGGTGACCACGCGGCTGGCGTCGACCACGTCGCGCACCGAAAACCCGGCCCCCGACCCCAGATTGAACACCCGGTTCGGCTTGTCCTCCAGCAGCCAGCGCAGCCCCAGCACATGCGCGGCGACCAGATCGCTGACATGCACATAATCGCGCACGCAGGTGCCGTCCGGCGTCGGATAGTCGGCGCCATGCAGCGTCAGCGCCGGACGCTTGCCTTCGATCGCGTCGAGCATCAGGGGGATCAGGTGCGTCTCCGGCACATGCTGTTCGCCGACCTCGGACTCGGGATCGGCGCCCGCAACGTTGAAATATCGAAAAACAACATGCCGCAACCCGTGGCTCACCCCGAAGTTTTGCAGGATTTCTTCAATCGCCCGCTTGCTGGCACCATAGGCGTTGATCGGCCGCTGCGCCGTGTCTTCGTCCAGAACCACGCCGTCCTGGTCGCCGTAGGTCGCACAGGTCGATGAAAACACGAACCGGGAACATCCCGCCGCCAGGGCCGCCTCGATCAGATTGAGCGACCCGTTCACGTTGACCCGCCAGTACCTGCCGGGATCCTTCATCGATTCGCCCACCAGCGACAGCGCCGCGAAATGCATCACTGCCACCGGGCGATGTTCGGCGAACGCGGCATCGACCGAGGCGCGATCCATCAGATCGCCCTGCACCAGCGGCCCGAACTTGACCGCCTCGCGCCAGCCGGTCGACAGATTATCGAACGCGACCGGCACGAACCCCGCCCGTGCCAGCGCCTTGCAGGCATGCGCGCCGATGTAGCCCGCGCCACCCGTGACCAGAACCTTGTCCGCCATCCTATTCCATCTCCACCGGAAGCCCCGCTTGCAGCACGTCGGCAAGCGTCAGCGATTCGATCAGCACCAGGTACGACCAGAACACGTCGGCAAACAGTTTGCGGATGCGGCAGGTCTGCTCGTCCTCGCAATCCTCGCAGCGCTGATAGGCGCGACGCGACAGACAGGGCAGCGGCGCAATCGGCCCGTCGATCATCCGCAACAGCTCCGAAATCGACACCGCCGCCGGCTCCGCCACCAGCTGATACCCCCCCGACCGGCCCCGCGTCGACGCGATGATCCCGGCGTTGCGGATCTCCAGCAGGATATGCTCCAGAAACCGCTTCGGCGCACCGGACCGCTTCGCGATCACCTCGATGGTCAACGCCTCGGGCACCGGCTTGGCCGCTTCATCGGCAAGCGTCAGCAGGGCCTTCAGTGCGTATTTCATCTTCTGTGTGATCATGGAAAACGCCTAGCCCGCAAAAATCACAGACGCAATGCAACCGTCTTTCCTGCGCCCCGCCCGATGCAAAAATCTTTGCTCAGTGCGGGCGGGGCAGTTTGGTCAGCCCAACGCGGCATCGCAGCGCGCGCAGGTGTGCGGATGGGCATGATGGCCCACGTCCGGCAGGATCTTCCAGCACCGCTGGCATTTCTCGCCTTCCGCCAGCGCAAAGACAACGCCGACCCCTGCCACGTCGGGCAGGCGAAATGCCTCGGCCGGCGCCGGATCGCGCGTCACCGCGATGGCCGAGGTGATGCACAGATCGGCAAACTCCGCCCCTTGCGCCGCCGCGAACATCGCATCGTCCACGACATGCACCACCGGCGCCGCTTCCAGACTGGCCCCGATGACCTTGGCCGTGCGCTGGACCTCCAGCGCCGCGGTCACCACGCGGCGCACGCTGCGCACCTGCGCCCATTTCGCCGCCAGCGCATCGTCGCGCCAATCCGTTGGCGTCTGCGGAAAATCGACGAGGTGGACCGAACTGTCCTCCCCCGGAAACCGGCACAGCCAGACCTCTTCCATGGTGAACACCAGCACCGGCGCCAGCCAGGTCACCAGCCGGTGGAACAGCAGATCCAGCACCGTCCGCGCCGCCCGCCGGGTCAGGCTGTCCGTCGGGTCGCAGTAGAGCGAGTCCTTGCGGATGTCGAAATAGACCGACGACAGGTCCGTGGTGGCAAAGGTGAACAGTTTCTGGAACACCCCCTGAAAGTCATAGGCGGCATACCCGGCGCGCACGTCGCCGTCCAGTTCGGCCAGCCGGTGCAGCACCCACCGCTCCAGCTCCGGCATCTCGGCCACGTCCACCCGCTCGGCATCGGTGAACCCGGCCAGGTTGCCCAGCAGGAACCGCAACGTGTTGCGCAACCGCCGATAGCTGTCCGCCGTCCCCTTCAGGATCTCTTTGCCGATGCGCTGGTCGGCGGTGAAATCCGTCTGCGCCACCCACAACCGCAGGATGTCGGCCCCGTACTCGTCGATGATCTCTTGCGGGGCGATGGTGTTGCCGATCGACTTGGACATCTTCATGCCCTTCTCGTCGAGCGTGAACCCATGGGTCGCGACGGCCCGGTAGGGCGCGCGCCCTATCGTGCCACAGGCCTGCAACATGCTGGAATGGAACCAGCCGCGATGCTGGTCGGTGCCTTCCAGATACAGGTCGGCAATCCCGTCCGGACTGCCATCGACCCGGTCGCGCAGCACGAAAGCATGCGTTGACCCGCTGTCAAACCACACGTCCAGCACGTCAAAGACCTGCGTGTAAGCCTCCGGATCGTGCAGCCCGCCCAACACCCGCTCTTTGAAGCCGCGCACATACCAGACATCAGCCCCGTCCGCCTCGAACTCCGTCTTGATTCGGGCGTTCACGGCAGCATCCCGCAAAAGGAAATCCGGATCAGTGGGTTGCGCGCCGCTCTTCACAAAACAGGTGAGCGGCACGCCCCAGGCGCGCTGCCGCGACAGCACCCAGTCGGGGCGCGCCTCGATCATCGAAAACAACCGGTTGCGACCCGAGGCAGGCGTCCATTCGACCAGCTTGTCGATGGATGTCAACGCCCGCTGCCGGATCGTCGTGCCACAGGTGTCCATCCCGTCACCCAAGGGCTTGTCGATGGCGACAAACCACTGCGGCGTGTTGCGATAGATCAGCGGCGCCTTGGACCGCCACGAATGGGGATACGAATGCTTCAGCTTACCTTTGGCAAACAGCGCGCCGGTATAGGCCAGTTGCTTGATGACCGACACGTTCGCCGGGCCCTCTTTCCCGTCCGGCGTCAGGATCGCCTGACCACCGAACAGCGGCAGCGTGCTGCGATACGACCCGTCCGGCTCGACGTTGTAGGTCATTGGCAGCTTGAACCGGACGCCCATCTGATAGTCGTCATCGCCGTGGCTTGGGGCCGTATGCACGAACCCCGTCCCCACATCGTCGGTCACATGGTCGCCCGGCAGCAGCGGCACGTCAAAGTCCCACTCGCCCGCGCCGCCGTCGATCCCGCGGAAAGGGTGGGCCATGGCTAAGCCCAAAAGATGATGATCCGAGACATCACCAACGTGAACGTATGATTTTACCTTTGCAGCACCCATCACTTTTTCAGCGAGGTTGTTTGCTAGTAAAACAGTCTCGCCGATCCTCGCCACCGATCCGTCCGTAACTTCCTCAATTTTGAAGATGCCATATTGGATATCCGGATTGAAAGACACTGCCCGGTTTTGTGGGATCGTCCAAGGCGTTGTGGTCCAAATTAGGACGGACGAACCAATTAGAATCTCGGGCGTAGATTTTGGCTCCAATGTGTAGGTACGCCCGCTCGCAAGCTCGGTCGGCCAGAGAAAATCCCCTGCTGACGGATTTCCGCTCACCACCGGAAACCGCACCCAGACCATATGGCTGGTCACGTCGTGATACTCGACCTCGGCCTCGGCCAGCGCGGTCTTCTCCACCGGCGACCACATCACGGGCTTCGATCCCTGATACAGCGAGCCGTTCATCAGGAACGTCATGAATTCGTCCGCGATCACCGCCTCGGCGTGGTACGCCATCGTGAGGTACGGATCGGCCCAGTTGCCGGTGATCCCCAGCCGCTTGAATTCCGCGCGCTGCACGTCGACCCATCCTTCGGCGAACCGCCGGCATTCCTGGCGGAAATCGACGATGTCCACGTCGTCCTTGTTCAGCCCCTTGGCGCGGTACTGCTCTTCGATCTTCCATTCGATCGGCAGGCCGTGACAGTCCCAGCCCGGCACGAACCGTGCGTCGCGGCCCATCATCTGCTGGCTGCGCACCACCATGTCCTTCAGCGTCTTGTTCAGCGCATGCCCGATGTGCAGGTGCCCGTTGGCATAGGGTGGTCCATCGTGAAACACGAACGGTGCGCGTCCGGTTTTCTGGCGCAAGCGGTCATAGACCCCGATCCGCTCCCACCGCGCCAGCCAGTCGGGCTCGCGGGCGGGCAGACCGGCGCGCATCGGAAAATCGGTTTCGGGCAAAAAGACGGTGTCACGGTAATCGGGCGTATCGGCAGACATCAGGGGCGATCCTTGAAAGAAGATGGCGGTGCCTCGGCACCACGCAGGGCGAACTCGACAACCCGGCCGCTGACGGATCAGCGTGCCGGGCCGATAATTCGCAGCAGGATCACAAAACACCCGAACATGGCTGCGTTATATGGGCTTGTGCCGGCAGCGTCCAGCCGTTAGCACTGCCGTTTTCTCCCGCAGCCGCCCGCACTCGGCGCAAGGCGCACCACCGTCTTGCGGCGGCGATGGGCCAGCCGATCGCCGCATCATGGCCGCGGAAGTTGCGCAGCCACCACCCCCAATTCTCGGACACCAGCGCGCAGGGGTCGTTCACCCGCAACTCGCGTGCCGCCCAGACCGGCCAGTGCGGGTTCGACAGCGCAGGCCGCCCCAGAAAGATCAGACCGACAAGCTCCTTGCGGATCACCCGGTCGGCCTCGGCCGGCACGCCCAGGGTCCACGACACGCCCACCGGAATGCACACCTCGTCACGCAGCCGCTTGGCCTCTTCCACGACGCCCGGGATCTGCGCATCGTCGTAGCTGCCGCTGCAGTTCGGCGTGGTGCGTCCATCCGGCTGGATCACCAATTGCTCGGGGAAGATCAGCCCGAACCCGCCCGCTGCCCGCGACGGCTTGAGCATCACGTGAAAATCGTTCTTCAACCCGTCGGGCGAACGGTACATCGTCCTCGGCGACATCACGATGCGGTTGCGTAGCGTTGCATCCTTGAGCGTATTGGGACTGAACAAGTCGGGCATCGGCATCGCTCCGTTCAGCGTTCTCGGTGGTCTCCATCTCCTCAGCCATCCAGCCTAGGCCCCCGGCCGCATCCCATCGAAGCGTACGTGCACCACCGCGCCGGCCATAGCGGCCTTCGCGACGTTTCCGCGCACGCCGCGGATCAGATTGAGCAACACGTTTTCAACTTTTGTATTTTTAAAAGAAATCTTGTGCAGCATGACGTGCAGCAGCCCACGTGCCCGGCCAAGCCAAGATTCGCTGGGAAGCGCCGCTTGCGGCAGTTGGCCGCTTCTATCAAGGTCGAAGTTGCGCTAACTTTACGACATTGGAGGTGCCGATGAAAGACGCGTCGATCAACGTGCTGGGCGAAACCTTGCAAACCTGCGGCACCGCACCCCTCACCGGATTTTTCCGCAACGGGTGTTGCGACACCGGCCCGATGGACCGCGGGCTTCATACCGTCTGCGCGATCATGACGGCCGAGTTTCTGGCACTGTCGAAATACCTCGGCAACGACCTGTCCACGCCGCGCCCCGAATTCGGCTTTGCCGGCCTCAATCCGGGCGACCGCTGGTGCCTGTGCGCGACGCGGTTCCTGCAAGCGCATGACGAAGGGGCCGCACCTCAGGTGAACCTGGCCGCCACGCACGCGCGCACGCTGGATATCGTCCCGCTGGAGGTGCTGCAAAGCTACGCGATGGACCCGGCCCCCTGACGTCTTACGCCGGATCGGCGCCGGACGGGGGCGATGCGACAGACCGCACCGCCCCCCTTTCGGTCAAGGATCAGTCGTCGTCGCCATCGTCATCGCGGTCGTCGTCGCGGTCATCATCCCGGTCGTCGTCTCGGTCTTCCCGGTCATCATCACGGTCGTCGTCACGATCATCATCGCGGTCGTCACGGTCGTCATCCCGGTCGTCGTCTCGGTCTTCCCGATCGTCGTCCCGGTCGCCGCGATCATCGCGATCATCGCGATCATCACGCCGATCGTCACGCCGGTCGTCACGCCGGTCATCCCCAAACCGCCAGCCGCCGTTCGTGCGTTCCAGGAAACGCAACGGCGCGCCATCCGCCATTTGCAGGGTTTCGCCCGCGCCGGCACCGGCTTCGGATTGCCGGACCTGCTCTGCACCGATCGGCGCGGCGGACTGCACGGCAGCAAAGCCCAGTCCCGCAGTGGCCGCCAGCAAGGCGGCAGTTGTCGCAAGAACTTTCATCGTCGTCTCCTCGTGTGTCGCGGGCCGACAGTCCGCGAGAGTTGCACAGGGACAGCCGGACCTTCGTCCCGCCACCCGGTCGCCCCGCACCGACTGTATGAAGCGTTCGGGGCGACCATGCAGACACAACGCGCCCCTCGCTGCCTTATTCCGCGGAAAGGTGGAAAGTCCGCTCAGGCCGCCGACTGCGGCAGTGCCGGCCGCAGCGCTCCGTCGTCGCGCATCAGGTCGTCGATGAAAACCGACAGCAGTTGCGACCGCCCCGTCACACCGGCCTTGCGGTAGATCGCGTTGGTCTGCGCCTTGACCGTGCCTTCGGATGTCGCGCGCAACGTGGCAATCTCGGCGGTCGACATGCCCTTGATGGCGAACAGGGCGACGTCACGCTCGGCCGGGGTCAGCGCCCATTCACCGAACCGCTCTTCCAGCAAGACCATGAACGCGCCCGACGCGCGGCGCAGCCGTTCCTGCGCCTGATCGCGTTCGTGCAGCATGCGGCGAAACAACACGATGCCCAGGGACAGACCGATCACCAGCCCGACCGCTGCCGTAATTTCCAGAAACTCGCGCAGTTCCCACGTCAGAGGACCGGGCAGGACATTCAGGGTCGAGGACAGGATATCGGCCACGAAAAACACGGTGCACAGCACCTGAACCGCCAACAGCACGATCAGTCCGACCCGGCGGCGCATCCGTCAGTGCCCCGCCTGTCGGGTGTGCAAACGGGTGCAGGCCCTAGTCATCGTCGCTCTCGCTGTCGCCCCCGGACCCTTTGCCGCTGCTGTCGCTGTCATTGTCACTGTCACTTTCACTTCCGCTGCTGGATCCGCCGCCCTGGCCCTTGCCAGCGCTGTTGTCCGCCGCATCCTCGGCGTCGTCGGCATCCTCGGCGTCGTCGGCGGCATCCTCGGCGGCATCCGCCGCATCGTCTGCGGCATCCTCGGCATCCTTCGCCGCATCCTCTGCATCTTTTGCCGCGTCCTCGGCGGCGTCGACCCGGTCTTCGATATCGTCCAGATCAATGTCCGCAGCCCGCACCCGCCCGTCGGCGTTCAACCAAAGATCGCGCAGGATTTCGCCGGTGTTGGGATTGACCACGATCTCGCGCGATCCGCCGTCGCGCAGTCCGGTGATCCGGGTCCGCCCCAGCCAGGTGGCTTCGATCTCGACCGTATCGAAGCCCTGTCGGGTCATCTGCCGCGCGATCTGTTCGGCCACGCCCTGCGCATGCGCCGGAAGGGCGGCCACAAGACCGGCCAGCACCAACGCCAGAGTATGTCGCCTTGGTGTCATCGCGCGCATTCCATCCCTTCAGGTCATGTTGTTTCGGAAAAGCGGCGGTCCGGCAAGCCCGGACCGCCTTTCATGCGCCGCGGCTCAGTCGTCGCTGCTGTCGTCGCCCCGGTCGTCACCGCGGTCATCGCCCCGGTCATCACCCCGGTCGTCACCACGGTCTTTTCCACGGTCATTGCCCCGGTCACCGCCATGGTCGTCGCCAGCGTCGTGATTGCTGCTGTCGTCGCCGCTGTCGTCGCTTCCGTCGTCGTCCGTGTTGTCGTCGGTGCTGTCATCGTCGCTGTCGTCGAAGTCGTCATCGCTGTCGTCCGAACGACCGCGGCCCTTGCGACCGCCATCCACGAAATCATCGTCCCGCACGTCAAAGCTGACGCCCGGCGACTTGTCGTCGCCCGGCTCGACCGTGCCCGTCTCGCTTTTCAGAACCTCGCCGGTAGACTTGTCATAGACGACCTCCACCTTCTCGGTGCCTCGGACCGCTTCGACCTTGACCTGGCCAGGGCCGGACTTGACCTCGATGCTGGTATAGCCCTGGGCTTGCAGGTCGCCGACAAGCGCATCGGTGTCGACGGCCGCCACCGACGCGCCGGCGGTCAGCAACAGGAAAGTGGCAGTTGTGGAAAGAAGTTTCATCATAGTGATTTTCCTTGGTTGATGGATCATGGGTCCTGGGGTGCATCGCAAGCGGTTGATCCGCTTGCCGCCACCGCACTTGGTGACGATCCGACACAGCGCCCTTCTCCCGGCCGGTGACCATTGACGCGCGGTTTATGGCCAGCCGTCTAAACCCCCGGTTTGCGCGCCTAAACCAAAGTTTAGACCTGCGCAGATCCGCCAAAACCCTGTAACGAAACGAAAAAGGGGGCCGAAGCCCCCCGTCCCGCGTATTCCGCCTTCTGCGACGGCTAGACCTTCATGTCCTGTCCCAGATGCTTGGCGACCGTGAAGATGTCCTTGTCGCCCCGGCCGCACATGTTCATCACGATGATATGGTCGGCGGGCAGCCCCGGCGCGATCTTCATTACATGCGCCATGGCGTGACTCGGCTCCAGTGCGGGGATGATTCCCTCCAGCTTGCAGCACAGCTGAAACGCCTCCAGCGCCTCGGCATCGGTGATGCTCACATACTGCGCGCGTTTGGTGTCGTGCAGCCAGGCATGTTCCGGCCCGATGCCGGGGTAGTCCAACCCTGCGCTGATGCTGAACCCTTCCAGGATCTGCCCGTCCAGATCCTGCAACAGATAGGTCCGGTTGCCGTGCAGCACGCCGGGACGCCCGCCGGTCAGACTGGCGCAATGCTCCATCCGGTCGTCGACCCCCTTGCCGCCCGCCTCGACCCCGATGATGTTCACCGACGGATCGTCGAGGAACGGATAGAACAGCCCCATCGCGTTCGACCCGCCGCCGATCGCCGCGATCAGCGTGTCGGGCAAGCGGCCTTCGCCTTCCAGCTCGGCCATCTGCCAGCGGACCTCTTTTCCGATGATCGACTGGAAATCCCGCACCATCGCCGGATAGGGATGCGGCCCCGCCACTGTGCCGATGCAATAGAATGTGTCGCGCACGTTGGTCACCCAGTCGCGCAGCGCATCGTTCATCGCGTCCTTCAGCGTGCCGCGCCCCGAGGTGACCGGAATGACCTCGGCCCCCAGCAGCTTCATCCGAAACACGTTCGGCGCCTGCCGTTCCACATCATGCGCGCCCATGTAGACCACGCATTGCAACCCGAATTTCGCACAGACCGTAGCGGTCGCAACACCATGCTGCCCCGCGCCGGTTTCCGCGATGATGCGGGTCTTGCCCATACGCCGCGCCAGAATGATCTGCCCCAGCACGTTATTGATCTTGTGCGCGCCGGTGTGGTTCAGCTCGTCACGTTTCATGTAGATTTTGGCGCCGCCCAGGTGCTGCGTCAGCCGTTCGGCGTAATACAGCGGGCTCGGCCGCCCGACGTAGTGTTTCCAGAGCCAGTCCATCTCGGCCCAGAAGGTCGGGTCGGTCTTTGCGAACTCGTAGCGCTCCTCGAGGTCGAGGATCAGCGGCATCAGCGTCTCGCTGACGAACCGCCCGCCGAACTGGCCGAACCGGCCTTGCTCGTCCGGCCCGGTCATGAAGCTGTTGATTCCGTCCTCGGCCATGTCAGTCCTCCGTGCGCTACGTCCCAGCGCGTTTATAACCAATGTGCGATGCGGTAAAGCCAAGCCGGTCGTAGAACGCATGGGCATCCTGACGCGCCGTGTTGGTCGTCATCTGCAACAGCGCGCACCCGTCAGCGCGGGCCCGCGCCTCGGCATCGGCGAACAGCGCCCGCCCAATCCCCCCGCCCCGCAGGTTGGACGCCACCCGCACGCCTTTCACCTGCGCCCGTCGGCTGGCCCGCAGCGACAACCCGGAAATGAAGGTGATCTGATAGGTCGCCACGATCCACCCGCCCGCTTCACCAACGACCAGATGATTTGCAGCCTCGACCTCCATTGCGTCGAACGCCACCTGATAGGGGTTCAGGTCGGCCGTCTCGCGCCCGGCCCCCAGCGCGTCATCTGCAAGCAAAGCCACCACGGCGGACATATCGGCCCGCGTGGCGCGTCGGAATGTCACGGCTGTCATCGGCTCCTCCTGCCCTCAGCATAGCGCCGAAACCGCGACGGCCAAGACCGCGTCACCCGCCGGGCGACAATGACGGTTTCGTGATTGCGGGCACTGAAACTCCCGGTCTCGCGCCTGCGTACCTGAAACGTTGACCTAATCGGCGGATGACACCGCCCGAACCGATATGGAGCCGCCATGAAAACCCTGTTCGCAGCCCTTCTGCTGACCACCGCCGCCACGGCACCGTCACTCGCCCAAACCGCGCTTGGCCTGACCGGCGACAAGACTCTGGTGATGATCGACACCACCACCGCCGCCGTCACCGGCACGGTCGAGGTGCAGGGCGTGGATCGCCTGCTGGGCATCGACCTGCGGCCGTCGAACAACACCGTCGTCGGTGTGACCGCCGATCACCGCATCGTCACCATCGACCCGGCCACCGGTGCCACCATCGACGTCGCGACGATGAACATCATGCTGCCGTCCACCGATGGGCCGGTGATCGTCGATTTCAACCCGATGGCCGACCGGTTGCGCTTCATGTCGGGCACCACCAACCACCGCGTGAACCCCGATACGGGCGAAGTGACGGTGGACGGCCCGCTGGCCTACATGGCTGGTGACATGCACGAAGGCGAGACGCCCAATATCGTCGCCGCCGCTTACATCAACAGCTATGGCAAACCCGAAGCGACGGGGATGTTCGACATCGACGCCACCATCTCGGCGCTGGTGAAGCAGGCCCCGCCGAACGATGGCATGCTCGCCGCGGTCGGCAAGCTGGGTGTCGAGCTGACCGGCGACGTCGGCTTTGACGTTGCGACGTCGGCTGACGGAACCAACACCGCATGGCTGGCTGCCCTGGGGGGCATCCACACCGTGAACCTTGAAACCGGCGCTGTCATCGAGTCTCGGACCGTGACAGGCGCGACGGACCCGATCCGTGACCTTGCCATCCTGCCGGCAATGTAAGCGGAGTTTGCGTAACGAGTGTCTTAGTAGGTGCGAGAGTAAACGTACTGGCGCGAGGGTCTCCCTCGCGCTTTTTTCATTACGCCGTGGTGGCTGCCGCTTCGGCTTGCCCGGCGGCCCGCACTGCGGCCATGAAGTCCGCAATCCTCGCCGGGTCCTTGACCCCCGGTGCGGATTCGACGCCCGACGACAGATCCACCTGCTGCGCTCCGGTCAGCCGCACCGCCTGGGCGACGTTCTGCGCGGTCAGCCCACCTGCCAGCATCCAGGGCCGCAACCACTTGCGTCCCACCAACAGACGCCAGTCGAACGCCAGGCCGTTGCCGCCCGACAACGCGCCGTCCTTTGGCGGCTTGGCGTCGATCAGCAGCTGATCGGCCACCAGCGAATAGTCCAGCAGCGCGGCCAGATCGCCCTCGTCCGCCACGCCCAGCGCCTTCATGACCGGTAGGCCATACCGCGCGCGCACCTGTGCCACCCGATCGGGCGTTTCGTGACCATGAAGCTGGATCATGTCCAGCGGCACGCCGTCGACGATCTCGTCCAGCCGCGCGTCGTCGGCATCGACCACCAGCGCAACCTTGGCCAGCCCCGGGGGTGCGGCCAGCACGGCCGCTGCGGCCTGCGCAACCGTCACATGCCGCACGCTTTTGGCCACGAAAACGAACCCGGCATAGCCCGCCCCGGCCGCCGCCACGGCGGCCACGTCCGCCGCCGTCCGAAGCCCGCAGATCTTGACGCGGATGCCCGCCATCAGACCGTTTTACGCCGGTCCAGGATCGCCAGCACGTCATCCGCCGGCGGCGCACCCTTGGTGTCGCGCAACACGGCCAGTTCGCGCTCCAGCTTGGTGACCTCGCGCGATTTCTGCGTGACGGCGGCGCGGTGCTTGTACTCGCGGAACCACTCCCAGAAGAACCCGATCAGCACGCCCGCCACGATCCCGCCAAAGATCACGATGAACAACGGAACCTGAACCTGCCCGCCGAACCCCAGCGTGACCGACAGATCATCGGGCAAGGCGCGCAGGATCACCGGGTCGCGGTTGGCTATCGCCACCGTGATCAGCGAAACCGCCAGCAAAAACAGGAACACGTAACGCAGATAGCGGATCATCGGAACACTCCAGCAGGTTTGGTCCAAGGCAACGCCGGCACAGTACCAATCGTTCCCACTATCCGCCGCCGCCGCGACAAGCGCAAGCCGCACGCGGCCGTGTCAGCCGCCGTTCAGCCGGTCGCGCAGCAGTTTGCCTGTCTTGAAGAACGGCACCTTCTTGTCGTCGACCTTGACGGCCTCGCCGGTGCGCGGGTTGCGCCCCACGCGCGCATCGCGGGACTTGACGGAGAACGCACCAAACCCGCGCAACTCCACCCGGTCGCCCTTGGCCAGCGCCTCGATGATCTCCTCGAACACCGTATTGACGATGCGCTCGACATGCCGCTGCGTCAGGTGCGGGTTTTCATCCGCAATCTTCTGGATCAGTTCCGACCGGATCATTCCGCGTGTCCCCCCGATTGCGCCTGTCCCTGTTCCGGTCCGTTCGGTCGCAACTTGTCGTTATCGTTAGACTATAGACAAGATTGCGGGCGGCACAAACGAAATTGCAGACCGTTGCGGCCGACATGCAAAAGGCCCCGTCCTGCGACGGGGCCCCTGCGATCGTCTTGCTGGACCGCTTACTTGCGGTCGCCTTTCAGCGCGGCGCCGAGGATGTCGCCCAGCGACGCACCCGAATCGGACGAGCCATACTGCTCTACCGCTTCCTTCTCTTCGGCGATCTCGCGCGCCTTGATCGACAGACCCAGACGGCGGGTCTTCGGATCGATGTTGGTCACCCGCACGTCGATCTTGTCGCCCACGCCAAACCGCTCGGGGCGCTGGTCTGCCCGCTCACGGCTCAGGTCGCTGCGGCGGATGAACGACTTGGTGCCGTTGTAATCCACCTCGACGCCACCCTCTTCGATCGCGGTCACGACGACGGTGATGATCCCGCCCCGCTTCACGCCATCGACCGCATCGGTAAAGCTGTCATCG
>JANNNU010000052.1:0-14074 GCA_031398695.1 Paracoccaceae bacterium
CGGAAGGGGCGACGATCCTGCTGTTGCTGCCGATCCTTTATATCGCCAACAACAGCGGCGAAGGCTATGCGATCAATCTGGGCGAACACCAGTTCCTGGGGATGGCACTGCCCGACATCACGCTGGGGCTTGGCACCCTGCTGACCGGTCTTGTGCTCGTCGTTGCCCTGCAGGCGGTGCTGTCCCGATACCGAAGCCTCTATCTTGCCGGGTTGCTTGCCGATTTCGGCAACAGCACCCGGGCTGGTCTGTTCAGAGCAGTTGCGGCGACCCGTTGGGACATGCTGGTGCGACTGCGCATGTCGGATCTGGAGCACGGCCTGACCGGCGAAATAGAGCGGATCCAAAGCGCGGGCTTTCTCGCGCTCAGCATGCTGCAAGCCGTAGTTGGCATGGCGGTATTCTTTTGCATCAGTTTTGCGATTTCGCTGCCGATGACCCTGCTCGCGTTCGGTTTCGGCATGGTCGTCATTCTTCTGCTGGCGCCGTTTCGCCGCATGGCGTCGGGGTTTGGCGAAAAGCTGATGGCAAACCGCAACGAGCAGTATGCGATCGTGTCGCAGTTTCTGTCTGGCCTCAAGACCGCGCGCAGCATGAACGCCGAGCCGGTCCACATCGCCCGGTTCGAAACCAACCTCGAGCGCACCAAAAACGACAGTCTGGAATACGCCCGCCGCAATGGGGTGGGCGCCGGACTGTTTCAGGTCTCGACCGCGATGGGGGCGGCGCTGTTCGTCTACATCGCGCTCAAGGTGGTGCAGCTCGACTTCAGCATGATGGTCGTGCTGCTGCTGATCCTGATGCGGGTTTCGCCGCGGTTTCAGCAATTGCAGGGCCAGATGCAGCAATTCCTGATTGACCAGCCCGCTTGGGCCAGGGTCAATTCGCTGCGCCGCGACCTTGAGGCAGAAGCAGAGGCACCGCCGGCGTCGCTGGCCCCGCTTTTCAAGCGCCCGGCGCTGGCCATCACCCTCGATCATGTCGAATACCGGCACCCGATGGCCGAGGTGGGAACCATCGCGATCAAGGATTGCTCGCTGCGTATCCCGGTCGGCAAGGTCACTGCTCTGATCGGCGCCTCAGGGTCGGGGAAATCCACCATCGCCGACATCATCATGGGCCTGATCCGACCGAGTTCGGGCACGGTGCGGATCGACGGGCATGTGCTGTCCGACGAAACCGTGCGAAGCTGGCGGGAACATTTGGCTTATGTTCCGCAAGAAACCTTCCTGATGAACGATACGATCCGCGCCAACATGCTGGCCGGCATCAGCGCCCGTCACGACGTCGGAACGGCTGATGACGCGCTGCTGCTCAAAGCGCTCGACATGGCGGCCGGGCGCGAATTCGTTATGGCCCTTCCCGAAGGACTGGACACGCAGGTCGGCGACCGGGGTGTTCTGCTGTCAGGTGGCGAGCGTCAGCGTATCGCACTGGCCCGGGCCTTTCTGCGCCGACCGTCCCTGCTGATCCTCGACGAAGCGACGAGCGCGCTCGATTGGGAAAGCCAGTCCAAGGTCGCCGACACGCTGAAACGGCTCGCCGCGGGCGAGGCGGGTGCCAACCTTTCGCCCGCAAAGCGACCCTCGCGGCGGATCACCGTGCTGACCATCGCCCACCGTCCGTCGATGGTCGCCTTTGCCGACGTGGTACATGCGATCGCCGACGGCCGCGTGATCGAAAGCGGTCTGCGCCTGGAATTGATGGCTAACGAACGCACCCACTTGGCGCGGATGATGGCAAGCGAGGTCGATCCGCAAGCCAAGCCACAGGTGCCCTTGGCGGGGTAACGGTCGGCTTTGGTGCCGCGCTGATGGCCCTTCTCGGTTCTTTCAGGAACAGGATCCGGCTGACGCCCCGGTGCCTGATCATGCACCCCGACGCGTCCCGCGCTGCCACCTGCCGCTTGCACAGGCAAAACCGCCAACGGTCCGGGGGTTGAACGCGATGCTGGGCGGCCAAGGCTGGCGGGCGGCCCCGCGAGACGCTACAAGTCGGCACAGGACAGGGATGCCCCTGTTCGGCCTTCGCGGCAGCCGCTTGCACGACCCCGACCCTGGCTGAACGCCGGTCTGCGGGGCCGGGAATTGAAAGGGAAAGGCACATGAAGTCATACAACATCGTCGTCGCAGGACTGGGATACGTCGGCCTCTCCAACGCCGTCCTGCTGGCCCAACACAACCGGGTTTCGGCGGTCGACATCAACGCCGCCCGAGTCGCGATGGTGAACGCGAAAAAGTGTCCCATCGTCGATGCCGAAATGGAGGCTTACCTCGCCAGTGACCGGCTGAACCTGAAGGCCACCACCGATGCGGCATCCGTCTATGCCGACGCGGATTTCGTCATCGTGGCGACGCCGACGAATTATGACGCCGACACGAACCTGTTCGACACCTCCAGCGTCGAGGCGGTGGTGAAACAGGTGATCGCGGCCAACCCGAAAGCCACCATCGTGATCAAATCCACGATCCCGGTCGGCTACATCGTCTCGATCCGCGAAAAGCTGAACACGGACCAGGTGATCTTCAGCCCCGAATTCCTGCGTGAAGGCAAGGCGCTTTACGACAACCTGCACCCCTCGCGCATCGTCGTCGGCGAAGACAGCCCGCGCGCGCACACCTTTGCCGACCTTCTGGTGCAGGGCGCAACCAAACGCGACATCCCCGTGCTGTTCACCGGACCGTCGGAGGCCGAGGCGATCAAGCTTTTTGCCAACACCTTCCTCGCGATGCGGGTTGCATTCTTCAACGAGCTCGACAGCTATGCGATGCAGTTCGGCCTCAACACCCGCGAGATCATCGACGGCATTGGCCACGACCCCCGCGTTGGCGCGCATTACAACAACCCGTCGTTCGGATATGGCGGCTATTGCTTGCCCAAGGATACCAAGCAGTTGCTTGCCAACTTCTCGGAGGTGCCGCAGAACCTGATCCGCGCCATCGTCGATGCCAACCGCACCCGCAAGGATTTCCTGTCGGAGAGGATCATCGACATGAAGCCAAAAATCGTCGGCGT
Organism: Paracoccaceae bacterium; assembly: GCA_031398695.1. Taxonomy (GTDB): domain Bacteria; phylum Pseudomonadota; class Alphaproteobacteria; order Rhodobacterales; family Rhodobacteraceae; genus JAIYDJ01. The sequence goes on from JANNNU010000052.1 coordinate 3,016, forward strand.
GTTTCGACTGGCGATGAAGGAAGGCTCCGACAACTTCCGTCAAAGCGCCATCCAGGGCATCATGAAACGGATCAAGGGCAAGGGTATCGAAGTCGTTCTGTACGAGCCGGCCTTGCCCGAGGATCAGTTCTTTGGCTCGCGGGTGATCCGCGATTTGACGGAATTCAAATCGCTGTCACAGGTGATCCTGACAAACCGCAATCATCCAGACCTGCATGACGTGCAGGAAAGGGTGTTCACCCGCGATCTGTTCGGCGATAACTGACGCCCTTCACGGAGCCGCGACCTGCGGCTCCACACCCCGTTCCAGCCGGTAGAACGCGTTGCCGGCAACGGGCTGCCACGGCCCTTCGGTGCCGTCCGGCCAAAGCACCCGCACCTCGGCGGAGGTCGCCTGCCCCAGCCCGAAGTGCCACCAACCCAGACCGCCCGAGACGTGCCCGCCGCCCGAGGTGATCTCGCGCCGCTGCACCGCATCGCCGACCCGGACTTCGATCCACGCCCCGATCGCGTCGACATTCGGCGCGGGCTGGGCCAGTCGCACCTGAACCCACGCACCGGCATCGGGCGTTACGTTCCGCCAGACCTGAACGGGGCTGTTGCGGTTCACCACGATCAGGTCAACCAGACCGTCGAGGTTCAGGTCGGTCAAGGCCGCCCCGCGCCCGGCCTGCATCGAGGCGACACCGGCGACGTCGCCCATCTCGACGAACCTGCCGTCCGGCCCGCCTGCCACCAGCAGGTTGTTGGGATCGTCCATGGCAAAGTCGGGCATTTCCCACACATTGCCCTTGGCCACGAACAGGTCGGTCAAACCGTCGTTGTTCACATCCTCGAACTGCGCGTGCCAGCCGGTCGAGGGGCGCAGGTCACCCCCGGTATAGGGCCGGTGCGCCGTGATCCCGCGCACCCAGGCCAGATCGGCATAGGCCGGCCCCTTGGTATCCGGCTTCAGCGTCTGGAACTTGCTGTCTGCCATGCTGGTCAGAAAGTAGTCGGGATATCCGTCGCCCGTCACGTCGTGGCTGGCGATCCCCATGCCCCAGATGCGCAGACGCGCCCAACCGTCGGCCTCGGTGTAAAGCCGCGGCGCGGCACCCGGCTGAATATCCCACAACTGCTCTTGCCCGCCCTTGTAGTATTCGCGGTCGTTCGACACGCGCAGCGATGGCGTGCCCGACCGGTTCCAGTCGGTGAACAGCATCGAAAGGGCGCAAAAGCTGGGGGTCAAGGGCAAAGGCGCGGCAAAGCCCGCAACCCCGCCACGATGCAACCAGTTGTCGGTGCACGATCCCCAGGGAAACGCCTCTTCCGTGCGGTCGATGTAGTTGCCGACGGCGAGCGTGGGAAATGCCGCCCCCTTTTCCCACATCGCTGCAAAGGCCGTGGACCAGCCATCGCCGCCTTCGAATGCCCAAAGCCCGTTCGCCGGTTCGAACCGGCACGCGCCCAGACCGCGCATCACCAGGTTTTCACCCACCCGCAACAGCACCACGTCGGTAATGCCGTCGCTGTCGATGTCCAGCGGATAGGCGCCGGTCACCTTGGTCATCTCCAGCCCGCTGGTCACGGAGGTGAAGGCCAGCACCCCGCCGACAGGGCTCTCGTTGCGCCACAGGGTGGCCGGACCGACACCGCCTGCGACCAGAACCTCGGGGCGCATGTCCCCCGAACAGTCGAATGTCGCCACGCCACCGCCGACCATCTCTTCCCATTCCCCGGAATAGGTCGCGACCAGCCCGGCGGAGCCGGTTTCCTCGGCGAACTTCGGGGTCGTCTGCGCGGACGCGGCAAAGCCCGAAAGGCACGTCAGCAACGCGAGTGCGGCGCGCATCACTGCGCCACCGTCTGCAGGCGATTCACGTAGGCCCCGATGCAACGCCCCTGATCCAGCCCACGCTCGATGGCTGCGCGAAAGTGGATGCCGCCGTAAAGGCGCGAGATCCCCGCTTCCTCGGCCGCGTGCCAGAAACTGTCATAGCGGCGCGCCTGCAACCCGTCGTCGGCATGGGTCGCATCGGTAAAACCGTAGCGTTCGCCGTAAAGTGCGGTCAGCACGGTCGCTGCCGCGCCGGACTGCGTCGAATGGCCCGACGGATATTCCGGAAATGGCGGCGTGATCAACAAGGGTTCCCACGCTGGGTCGATCACGCGGCGGATGTAGGTGACAGGACGCAGCAGGTCGTATTCGAACTTGGAATGCCAGCAGCCAATGAACGCATCCGACATCGCCATGCCGATCCGGGCCATCACATCGACATGCGTCGCCAGATCGGCCCCGTCTCGCTCGAGGATCTGCAGGGCGATCGACATCCAATGACCGGGCGGCGTCGGTGACAGCATCGGATCGTCCGACCAGAACCGTGCGATGGCCTTTTGTTCGTCGGTGATCGTCGCCTTGGCGGTCACGACCTCCATCGCCTGCGCGTAAAATTCCGACGTGGGGTCTTCGCTGTAGGCGGGCGGGGCCGGCAAAGGGCACGCCGTCCCTGCTGGCATCACGAAAGGCCGGTTCGTGCCCCAGTACGGCAACAGCGGCGCCTGTTGCTGGCGCACAAGCGACGTCGGCACCCACGACTGCGGGCCTTCTTTCGGTGTGTAATCAAACGGAAATCCCATGTTCTCGACGCGGGCGCCACCGTCATCCTGCGACCATTGGTTTATGTGCGCGGCTACCGCCTGCCCATAGGCCGCGCTGCGCGCGATGACATCGGGGGGCACCCCGACAGCCACCTTGTCACCGAACCGGGTCGCCAACGCCGTCATCGCACGTTGCCCGGTCGGGCCGGTGTTGGAAAAGAAACTCGCAACCGATGCCGACAGAACGGCCTGCAACGCCACGGCCTCGTCATAGACCGCGCCGGGGTCACGCGCCGGCAACGCATCCAGCGCGTTCAACTGGCCGGCGAGGCTGGTCATCGCATCGGATCCGCCTGCCACGGTTTCATAGGCTGCCACGCCGACATAGCCCATCGCCCGGCTCGACACCGGTGGCGACATGGTCGGGGTATGGCGAACCAGTTCCAGCATCAGCCGATACCATGTCCGAACCACCACGTCCGGCCCCACCGACGACCCCTGCGCCGACGCGGCGCCGACGCTCAGCATCGCAACCGCCGCCACCATCGCAAGCCACCCAACGATCCGCATTGAACACTCCTCCTTCACCGAAGACAGGAATGCACGGCCATGGCCATGCGGGCAAGACAGATGCAGCCGGATACGCCACTGGATGACACAAATTGAACGGCGTTCCTCTCGGTCACCAAAGCCTTCGGCGCGGTGTGATGCAACCGATCCCGTTCTGGCGCGTTGATTGGGAAAGAAAATCGGCGCGAATGCCGCTGGTTGGCGCGGATCATCAAAGGATCACCAGAATGCATCGCTATTCCCTGCCCATCGCTTTTGCCGCAAGTCTGGCGTTCGCGGCCCCGGTCCACGCCCAAAACGATCTGGGTGACATCGTGTCGGGCGTCGCAAGATCGCTGATCGCACAAGAGCTGGAGCAGAACGCATTTCGCGAGGCGCAACGGGTGAACACAGCCGCGTCCTATCGCAATTTCCTGCGTCAGTATCCCAACGGCACACAACGGCTGGCAGCCGAGCAGGCCCTGGCGGATCTTGGCGGCGTAGCGGTGCCGAACCCGCGACCGGCCAACCCGCAAACCACGGCCCCGCAGTCGCCAAGACCGAACACGACCGCCAGCGCCGCATCGGTCGAGGCGTCGATTGGGCTGACCCGCACCGAACGCACGCAGATTCAGACACAGCTTTCGTCGCTGGGGTATTCTTCGGGCGTGGCCGACGGATTGTGGGGTGCCAACACCCGCAACGCCATCAGTCGCTGGCAAACCGCGAACAAGCTACCGGCGACCTCTTACCTCACGGCACAGCAAGTGCGGCTGATCGACCAGCAGGCTGGACCGGTGACGGATCCGGTGGCAGACAGTGCGACGGGAACGGCGGATGCTGCCGTTGAAGAACAGCTGCTGGGTCTGACCCTGGAAGAACGGCGCGAGATCCAGCGCAACCTGACGCGGCTAGGCTACAGCACCGGCGGCGTCGACGGCTCGTTTGGGGCGAACACACGCCGGGCACTAGCCGATTGGCAAAGCGACGAAGGCGTGCGGGCGACCGGCTACATCACCGCCGACCAGCTGCGCGAGCTGCGCCGCCAGATCGGGACCTGACCCCGGTCAGGACTGCTTCACGTCTCGAACGATGCCAGTGCGGTTTGCAGAAATCGCTGCGCCGCGGGCCCCAGGGGTCGCGACCGCCGTCGGCACAGACACATGCGGGTGACGGAATCGTCGAATCCCGCTATCTCGATGGGCAACAGGTCGCCGTCGCGGTCCTCTCCCCAGATCGCCACCTCGGGCATGATCGCGACCCCGGTGCCCGACCGCGCATAGGCCTTGAGGGCGGGAATGGAGTTCGCCGTCATCTGGGGCAGACCATCGCGGTGCTGCAATGGCACCAGCGAGTTGAAGGCGACGCGGCTGGTATAGCTTGGCGGCATCGCGGCGAACGGCAGATCCATCAGTTGCGCCACGTCGATGCGCGTCGTACCGGCCAACGGATGTGCCGGGCTAACGACCGCGACGATCCGGTTCGCCCGCTCGGCGAGGATCTCGATGTCGGGATGGTTGGGTGCCGTCACCACCATCGCAAAGTCCGCCAGATCATGCACCAGGGCGCGTTCTGCCTGCCGCCCCGCCGCAATGTGCAGATCGGTCTTCATGTGGGGATAGGTCCTTGCCATCTCGACGATGCACGGCATGAGAAACCGTTCGACCAGCGACTGCGAGGCATAGATCTTGACCAAACCCTTGCCGACCTCTTCGACCTCGTCGATGTCCGCGGCAAGCCGGTCCATGCGCAGCAGCATCTGCCGTGCAGCATCCGCAACGAGATGCCCGGTCGGTGTCAGGCGCATGCCGCGTGAATGACGCTCGAACAGGATGACGCCCAGTTCATGCTCCAGTTGTGCAATCTTGCGGCTCAGGCTTGATGCCGTCAGGTTCACCATATGCGCCGCCGCCAGGGTCGAGCCGTGTTCCGCGATCAGAATCACATAGCGCAGAACCTCCAGCGGCATCCTTGGCAAAGCGCCGATGATCTTCGACCGACCCATGACAACCCCCTCGTTGTGCAGGATGCGCACAGCAGTTGTCAGCATCTGCCGATTGTCAACCCGCCTCGCATCCGCCACTTTTGTGACACGGGAGCGAGCATGCGCCCGGGCATTTCCAAAAAACCGAAAGTGTCTGCATGATGCGTGCCAGCCTCGATCCCGTCATTGCGATCCCGCCGGTCCGACCCCGGGCCCCGGCCGGGTGGGTCTGATGGCGCGCATTTCGCTGGCCACCTGGGACCATGACCGCGCGCTGCCGGTTCTGAACGGCACCGTGCCGGTCGAAGGTTTCGACATCGATCCCCAGGTCCTGCCGACCACCACGCTGTTTCCGCTGGCGGTGAACGAAGCTCGGTTCGACGTAACCGAGCTGTCGCTGTCCAGCTATCTGCTGCAGGTGTCGCGCGGCGACAGCGCCTATGTGGCGATCCCGGTGTTTCTGGCCCGGTCGTTTCGGCACAACGGGTTCTTTTGCCGGGCCGACAGTGGCATCGCAACGCTGTCCGACCTTAGAGGCCGGCGCGTGGGCGTGCCAGAGTATCAGATGACCGCCGCCCTGTGGATGCGCGGCATCCTCAGCGACGACCACGGCGTGGCGGCGACCGACATCGAATGGCACACCGGCGCGCTGGACCGCGGCGTGCGGCGCGAACGGCTTGCGCTGGCTGCGCCGCCCGACCTAAGGATCACGGCGATCCCCGACGGCGAAACCTTGCAGGCGATGCTGCTCGATGGGCGGCTTGACGCGGTTCTGGCGCCCAACCCGCCCCGCGCGTTTCAAGAGGGCGACCCCCGCATCGTCCGGGTGATCCCGGATTTCGCCCGCGCCGAAGCCGACTATCACGTGCGCACCGGCTTCTTTCCAATCATGCACCTGATCGGTGTGCGCAAGACGCTGGTGGCCAGCCACCCGCATCTTCCACGTGCCCTGTTCACCGCGTTCAGCACCGCCCGCGACATCGCCGTAACCCGGCTGCACGACACCTGGCTCGGTTCGGCCAACCGGCTCAGCCTGCCGTGGCTGAACGCCGCGATGGAAATGACACGGGCGGCGATGGGCCCGCGGTACTGGCCCTACGGATACAGCGCCGCAGTCCCCGAGCTGCAGGCCGCGTGCCGCTATTCGGTCGAGCAACACCTCGCCACCAGCAGGCTGGATCCTTCCGATCTGTTCTGCCCCACGACACTGGATACCTGACCGCACTCAACCGTTTGAAATCTTTGGGAGGAGATGACAATGACCATGCAACTGACCCTGAAAGCCGCCCTTATCCTGGGGCTGTCCCTTGCGACCGCACAGGCGCAAGACATGCGCGCGCCCGAAGGCCCGATCGAATTTACCGTGGGCGCGGGCGCCGGTGGCACACCCGACGTGATCATGCGGACAGTGGCGCAGATCATGAACGAGCAGGGCATCGTCGAAAACCCTATAGTCGTGCAGAACCGCAGCGGGGCCGGCCATTCGAACGCCTACAACCATGTCCTCGGCCTGCCGGGGGATGAGAACACCCTGCTGACGCTGGCCTCGCCAGTCTTCACCACGCCCATCGTGCAAGGCACGCCGTCGGTGATCGACCAGATCACGCCGATCGCGGGGTTCATCCAGTCCGAACTGATGCTGCTGACCACGCCAAGCAGCGAGTGGACGGGGGTTGCCGACGTGGTCGCCTTCGCCACCGAAAACCCGGGCCGGGTGCGGGTCGCTGGCGGGGCGTCGGGCGGCAACGACCATGTGGCGACCGGCCTGCTGGAAAAGGCCGCTGGCATCACCCTGACCTACATTCCGCATGAAAGCGGCGGTGCCGCGCGGGCCACGTTCCTTGGTGGCAATGTGGAGTTGCACTTCGCCACGCTGTCCGAAGGGATGGAGCAGATCGCGGCCGGCACCGCCAAGGCGCTTGGCATCCTGTCGGCCGAACGCCGCACCGAAGCGGGGATCGCCGACGTTCCCACGCTCACCGAACAGGGCGTCGATGTGGTCTATACCCAGTTCTGGGGTGTCGGCGGGCCGCCGAACCTTGATCCGGCAGTAGCGGCGTGGTGGGCCGACAAGTTTCGCGAAGTGACCGAAACGCAAGCGTGGAAAGACGGCCTCGCGGCCAACATGCAACTTGGCAACTTCTATGCACTGGACGACGCCGGCACCTACTTTGCTGCCGAACAGGACACCTTCCGGACCGTCCTGACCCAGATCGGCCTTGCAAAGTAACCTTGCACCTGAAGGGGCACACCCGATGCGGCTTCTTGCGGCGATCCCTGCGATCTTCATGCTGGCTTTGGCGGCCAGCGTGATGATCGGCACCGCTGGGCTGAACTACTGGGACGGGTTTACGCCCGGTGCGCGTTTCTTCCCCGGCTGGCTGGCCGGGGCGGGGGCTGTGTTTTCGATCCTGCTGCTGGTCACACAGTGGCGCGGAACGGATCCGGGAGTAGTCGAACTGCCAGAACGCCAAGGTACGGCCAAGGTCTTGGCCACGATGGCGGGTCTGGTCGGTCTGGCGCTTCTGAGCCCGACGCTGGGTATGGTGCCCGCCGTCGCGCTGTTCATGCTGTTCTTGCTGCTGGCCGTGCTGCGGGCTCCGCTGTTGCCGTCGCTACTGACCACTCTGATCGTTGCCGTCGGCATTCAGGGGATCTTCGGGCTCTGGTTGGGCGTGCCGATGCCCACACCCTTTTTCCTTTGACCCCTGAACCTCGGGATAGCCTTTCATGATGGATGCACTGCTCCAGGGATTCGCCGTCGCGTTTCAGCCCGGCAACCTGCTGCTGATCTTTGTCGGCGTGCTGATCGGCCAGATCGTGGGCGCCCTGCCCGGCCTTGGTCCTGCCGCGGGCATGGCGCTGCTGCTGCCCCTGACCTTCGGATTGGAGCCAGTGACGGCGATCATGATGCTGGCGGGGATCATGTATGGCGGGCAGTATGGCGGCACGCTGACCTCGGTGCTGATCAATGTCCCCGGCGAGGCGTCGGGCGTCATGACGGCCGTCGACGGCAGCGCGATGGCGCGGCAGGGGCGGGCCGGCGCGGCATTGTCGATCGCGGCGATCGGGTCGTTCCTGGCCGGGGTCGGGGCCGTGATGGCGGTGGCACTGATAACCCCGCCACTGGCCAGTTTCGGGCTGAAGTTCAATGCGCCCGAATACTTTCTGCTCGCGGCGCTTGGCATCATCGCCACCGGCAGCCTCGGGCAGGCGCCGATCCGGTCCTTGCTTGCAGGCGTGCTGGGGCTGATCATTGCGCTGATCGGGGTCGACCCGCTGACCGGTACACCGCGCCTGAACTTCGGCATCCCGGCGCTGTTTCAGGGCATCGACTTCATTCCCGTCGCCATCGGGGTGTTCGGCATCGCCGAGGTGCTGGCCTCGCTGGAACGCAGCGAGAAGATCGAGCCGATCAAGACCCGGCTGAAGGACATGTGGCTGACCGCCGAAGATTGGACCATCTGCCGGTTTTCCATCCTGCGCGGCGGGGTGATCGGCCTGTTCGTCGGCATCATGCCCGGTGCCGGGGCGTCGGTGGCGTCGCTGCTGTCGTATCTGACGGAACGGCGGTTTTCCAAGAACCCCGAACGGTTCGGCCACGGCGCCATCGACGGCGTGGCGGCCGCCGAGGCTGCGAACAACTCTGCCGCCCACGGGGCACTGATCCCGATGCTGTCGCTGGGCATCCCCGGTTCGGCAAGCTCTGCCGTGCTGCTGGCCGCGCTGATCCTGCATGGCATCAAGCCGGGGCCGATGCTGATGGCGCAGGAAGGCACGCTCGTCTGGGGCCTGATCGCGTCGATGTTCATCGGCAACGTGATCCTGCTGGTGCTGAACCTGCCAATGGCGCCGTTGTTCGCAGCGCTGCTGCGCATCCCCTACACCTATCTGGCACCCGGAATTCTGGTGATCTCGCTCGTCGGGGCCTACGCCGCAACGCTGAGCATGGCGACGGTGTGGATGAGCATCGCATTCGGATTTCTGGGCTGGCTGATGATGAAGTTCGACGTCCCGCGCGCTCCGCTGGTGCTGGCCCTGGTGCTGGCGCCGCTGATGGAAACCTCGTTGCGGCAGGCGATGCTGCTGTCGTTCGGCAGCCCGATGATCTTTGTCGAGCGTCCGATCTCGGCGATCCTGCTTGCGGCGGTGCTGTTTGCCCTGGTGGCGCCGATCGTCAGGATGCTACGGCGGCAGTGATCACGCGGTGCCGAACGTGCGGTCCATCAGCGCCAGCCAGTTGCTATGCGCCAGCTTGGCCAACAGGGCATCGTCGTAGCCATGCCGCCCAAGTGCGTCTATCAGGTCTGGCAGCGTTTCGACCCCGGCGATCACCTCTGGCATCACGGCGCCATCGTAGTCCGATCCGAACCCGACCCTGTCTTCGCCCAACCGGTCGATCAGATAGTCCATGTGCCGCAGCACCGGATCGAACCCGGTCTGCGGGTCCTTGCGTCCGTCCTCGCGCAGGAACGACACGGCGAAATTCAGCCCCACCATGCCGTCGCTGTCGCGGATCATGTCCAACTGCCGGTCCGTAAGGTTGCGGGTAGAGGCACAGATTGCGTAAGCATTCGAATGTGTCGCAACCAGCGGCGCATCCGAAAGGCGGGCCACATCGTCGAACCCTGCCTCGTTGAGATGGCTCAGATCGATCATGATCCGCAGATCGTTGCACGCCTTGACCAGCCGCTTTCCAGCATCCGTCAGCCCCGGCCCAGTATCCGGCGACATCGGAAACCCGAACGGTACGCCATGGCCAAAGATCGTCGGCCTGCTCCACACCGGGCCCAGACTGCGCAGGCCCATGGCGTGAAAGACGTGCAGCGCATCAAGCCCCTCGTCGATCGCATCTGCCCCTTCCATGTGCATGATCCCGCCGATCACCCCGTCCGCCAGACAGCGCCGCATGTCGGAGGCGGTTCGGCACAGCCGGAACGCGCCACGCGACGCCCGCTCCATCCAAAACAGATGCCCGGCCATCGACATCGCCACCGGCACGGCTGCCGTGTGCCCGATCAGATCGGGCAGCGGCAGGCAGAACGGCGGGTTCTGCATCGCCCGCTGGTTGGCCGCGCTGTCATGCGCCTCGGGCGACGGCAGGTAGATCGCGAAAAAGCCGCCCGCAAAACCCGCGGCCTGCATCCGCGGCAGATCGAGATCGCCCTTGCCTTCGCCCGTCAGCCAGATCGCCTCGCGCGTATCGGGCGCGGACAGCAACCGCAGCAGGATGTCGTTGTGGCCATCAATCACCGGGATCATCACAGTCCTTCCACATCACCGAGCATCCGGTCGGCGCTGGCATCGAACAAGCTGCGGGCATAGGCGGTCGTCATTCGCGCCCCCGCCAGATCGTCGCGCGCCATCTCCTCCACCGCGCGCCCGGTCTGCATCACCAGCACGCGGTCGCACATGTGGTCGATCACCGCCAGATCGTGGCTGACCATCAGGAACGTCAACCCCCGTTCCACCCGCAACCGGCTGAGAAGGTTCAGAACCTCGGCTTGAACCGAGGCGTCGAGCGCGCTTGTCGGTTCGTCCAGCAGCAGGATGCCGGGTTCCAGCATCAGTGCCCTCGCGATGGCCACCCGTTGCCGCTGCCCCCCCGACAGCTGGTGCGGGTAGCGGAAGCGAAAGCTGCGCGGCAGCCCCACATCGTCCAGCGCCCGCATCACCCGCGCATCACTGTCGGGCAGGCCTTGGATGGCCAGGGGTTCTGACAGCGTGCGGTCGATGGTGTGGCGCGGGTGCAGGCTGGCATAGGGGTCCTGAAACACCATTTGCACACGGCGCGCAAAGTCGCGGCCGCGTGGCGTCGCGATCGCCGCGCCGCCGATCCGGATCGATCCGCCCGACACCGGCGCCAACCCGCAGATGGCCCGCAGGATCGTGGACTTCCCCGAACCGCTTTCGCCGACCAGCCCGTAACTTTGCCGCGCCTCGACG
>JANNNU010000058.1:0-12862 GCA_031398695.1 Paracoccaceae bacterium
GACATCGACGCAAACGGCATCGTGACGGTCAAGGCCAAGGACAAGGGCACCAACAAGGAACAGGCGATCACCATTCAGGCCTCGGGCGGTCTGTCGGACGAAGACATCGAAAAGATGGTGAAGGACGCCGAAGCCAACGCCGAAGCCGACAAGGAACGCCGCGAGCTGGTCGAGACCAAGAACCAGGCCGAAAGCCTGATGCACTCGACCAAGAAATCGCTGTCCGAACACTCCGACAAGGTGGACCCCTCCACCGTCGAGGTGATCGAGTTGGCGATGGGCGCGCTGGAAGAAACCCTCAAGTCCGACAATGCGGGCAAGATCAAGGGTGGCATCCAGAACTTGACCGAAGCCGCGATGAAGCTGGGCGAGGCGATCTACAAGTCCAGCCAGTCCGAAACTGATGGCGATCCGGACGAGCAGCGCGGGGTGGACGAAGATATCGTCGATGCCGACTTCGAGGACCTGGGCAACAACAAGCGCAAGTAAGCGCGCTGGAACGGAACAGGGGGCGGGTCGGAAACGACCCGCCCCCCTCCGGTTTCGCAAGGGAGTGTTCCCATGGCAAAACGTGACTACTACGACATCCTCGGGGCCGCAAAGGGCGCTTCGGCGGAAGAGCTGAAGAAAGCCTACCGCACCAAGGCAAAAGAGCTGCATCCCGACCGCAACTCCGACAATCCCAATGCCGAGGCCCAGTTCAAGGAAGTGAACGAGGCCTATGACGTTCTGAAGGATGAAACCAAGAAGGCCGCCTACGACCGCTATGGTCACGCGGCGTTCGAAGGCGGCGGTGGCGGTGCGCAGCGCGGCTATGGCGGGGCAGGGCAGCAAGGTGACTTTGCCAGCGCCTTTTCGGACGTGTTCGAGGATTTGTTCGGCGATTTCATGGGCGGTCGCGGTGGCCCCGGCGGCGGGCGATCACGCGCGCAACGCGGGTCGGACCTGCGCTACAACCTGCGGGTCAGCCTCGAAGAGGCACATCAGGGCGTCCACAAGACCATCAACGTGCCCACCTCGGTCGCCTGCGACACCTGCCGTGGCACCGGCGCCGAAGGCGGGGCAGAACCTGTGGTCTGCCCGACCTGTTCGGGCATGGGCAAGGTCCGCGCGCAGCAGGGCTTCTTTACTGTCGAGCGCACCTGCCCGACATGTTCCGGTGCCGGGCAGATCGTCAAGAATCCCTGCAAATCCTGCGGCGGGGCGGGGCGCGTGGAAAAAGAGCGCAACCTGTCGGTCAATATCCCGGCCGGGGTGGAAACCGGCACGCGCATCCGCCTGGCCGCCGAAGGCGAGGCCGGAATGCGCGGCGGGCCGTCGGGTGATCTTTACATCTTCATCGAGGTCAAGGAACACCCGCTGTTCCAGCGTGACGGGTTGCACCTGTTCTGCCGCGTGCCGATCTCGATCGCCACGGCCGCACTGGGTGGCGAGGTCGAGGTTCCGACGATCGATGGCGGCAAGTCTCGCGTCAAGGTTCCCGCAGGCGCGCAGACCGGCAAGCAGATGCGCCTGCGCGCCAAAGGCATGCCGGCGCTGCGCGGCGGCGGCGTGGGGGACATGCTGATCGAGCTGGCTGTGGAAACCCCGGTGAACCTGACCGCGCGGCAGAAAGACCTGCTGCGCGAGTTCGAAAAGCTGTCCGAGGACAACAATCCGGAAGGCAATTCGTTCTTTTCCAAGGTCAAGGGATTTTGGGACGGCATGAAGGGCTGACCGTCGCTGGCCTATCCGCAAACAAAAACCCCGCCCAAAGGCGGGGTTTTTTCATGATTGGTGCCGATCAGGCCTGATCTTTGTGCTTGATCCCGGCCCAGAGCCGCTTGTTGGTCAGATACAGCAGCGATGCCAGCACCGTCAGCAGGACGACGGCGGTAAAGCCGGCTTCCTTGCGCGCCATCATCTTGGGTTCGGCGGTCCACATCAGGAACGACGCGACATCCATCGCCATCTGGTCGACGGTCGCCGGGGTGCCGTCAGCATAGGTCACCAGATCGTCCGACAGCGGCGGGGACATGGCGATCCAGCTGCCTTCGATGGTCGGGTGGCCATCTTCGTCCTTGCAGGAATCCGGGATGCCACCGTTCGGGAACGCGCTGTTGTAATAGCCTTCCTCTTCGCCCGTGGCACAGGCCGGCGGCTCTTCAGGATAGCCAAGCATCAGCGCGTGGATGTATTCGGCACCGCCGGTGCCCTGAAACAGCTGGGCGATGCCGGTGCCGTACGGCCCGTGGAACGCTGCCCGGCTTTTCGCCATCAGGCTGAGGTCGGGGGCAGCCAGCGCGTTGTTGACCGGAAACTTGTCGGCCGGGGTCAGCGCACGCACGGCGCCCGCTTCGGGGTCGAACAGCTGCGGGTTTGCCGCCTCGTCATAGACCGAGAACGCCGTCGCGTAAGCGCGCACCTGATCTTCCGGCAGCGCCGGGCCGCCTTCGTCGGCCAGCGTGCGGATCGGCACGTATTTCAGGCCGTGGCACGCCGAGCACACCTCGGTGTAGACCTGAAGCCCGCGCTGCAGTTGCATCTGGTCGAAGCTGCCGAACGGACCTTCGTGGGCAAAGGCCACGTCTTCGATATGTACGTCGTTCACGGCCCAGGCGGCCCCGGACGACAGGACGACCAAGGTCGCGGCCGCGCGTGTGATGTTGCGGATCATATCAGTCCTGTCCTCTCACTCGGCCGGTTGCGCGACGACGCTGCCGCGGGCTGCGCTGCCGTAATGGGCGTTGAAGTCTTCTTCGATGGTCGCGGGCTGCTTCAACGGCTTTTCGATCACACCCAGCAACGGAAGGATGATCAGGAAGTAGGCAAACCAGTAGGTCGACGCGATCAACGCGATGTAGGGATAGATGCCTTCGGTCGGCATCGCGCCCACCCAAGTCAACACCACGAAATCGACCGCCAGCAGCGCAAACCACCACTTGAACATCGGGCGATAGCGTCCTGAGCGGACCGACGACGTGTCGAGCCATGGCGCCAGTGCCATCACCACGATCGCCCCGAACATCGCCAAAACGCCGAAGAATTTGGCATCGATGATGCCGAAGGTCACGAAGCTGGTCAGCTGAACCACCCAGACGTCCGCCGTGAAGGCGCGGAGGATCGCGTAGAACGGCAGGAAGTACCATTCCGGCACGATGTGTGCAGGCGTCGACAGTGCGTTCGCCTCGATGTAGTTGTCAGGATGGCCCAGGTAGTTCGGCATGAACCCGACGATGGCAAAGAATACCGCGAGGATGACGGCGAGCGCGAACAGATCCTTGATCACGAAGTAGGGCCAGAACGGCAAGGTGTCCTTTTCGGCCTCGGCCTTCGATCCGCGGCGCACTTCGACGCCGGTCGGGTTGTTGTTGCCAGTGGTGTGGAACGCCCAGATGTGCGTGGCAACGAGTGCGGCGATGATGAACGGCAGCAAATAGTGCAGACTGAAGAAACGGTTCAGCGTGGCGTTGTCGACCGCCGGGCCGCCCAGCAGCCATTCCTGCAGCGCGGGACCGACCAGCGGGATCGCCCCGAAAAGGCCGGTGATCACAGTGGCACCCCAGAACGACATCTGGCCCCACGGCAGCACATACCCCATGAACGCCGTCGCCATCATCGCCAGATAGATCAGCATCCCGATGATCCAGGTGACTTCACGCGGGGCCTTGTACGACCCGTAGTAAAGCCCGCGGAAGATGTGCAGATAGACCGCAATGAAGAACAGCGACGCGCCGTTGGCGTGCAGATAGCGCAGCATGTAGCCGCCGTTCACGTCGCGCATGATGTGCTCGACCGATGCGAAGGCCATGTTGACTTGCGGGGTATAGTGCATCGCCAGCACGATGCCGGTGACGATCTGCAACACCAGGCAGAAGGTCAACACGATGCCCCAGATCCACATCCAGTTCAGGTTCTTGGGCGTCGGCAGCATGAGGGTGTCGTACATCAGCCCGACGATGGGCAGGCGGCTGTTCAGCCACTTTTCACCCTTGGTTTTCGGTTCGTAGTGGTCGTGCGGAATACCGGCCATGATCTGTCCTTATCCGAGCTTGATGGTGGTTGCGTCCTCGAACGACGCGACCGGAATGTCGAGGTTGCGTGGCGCGGGGCCCTTGCGGATACGCCCTGCACTGTCATAGTGCGACCCGTGGCAGGGGCAATACCAGCCGCCGAAATCGCCCGACTGGTCGCCGATCGGCACGCAACCCAGGTGGGTACAGACGCCGATCATCACCAGCCACTCGCCCGCCTCGTCCATCGCGCGATTGGCGTCGCTGGCATCGGCGGCGGGGTTGTTGAAGTTCTGCGACATCGCGTCGGGCAGGTCGGTCAGCGCCACGGCGCGGGCCTCGGCGATCTCTTCCTCGCTGCGGCGGCGGATGAACACCGGCTTGCCCAAGTATTTCACGGTCAACTGGGTGCCGACCTCGACGCCCGAGACATCGACGAAGATCGACGCCAGCGCCTGCACGTCCGCCGAGGGGTTCATCTGGTTGATCAGCGGCCAGACCGCAGCGCCGGTCGCGACCGCAGCCGCCCCGCCCGTGGCATAGTAAAGGAAATCCCGGCGCGTGCCGGAGGGTTCGTCAGCATGAGACACGAGAACTACTCCCTTTCAGAGTCGGCGATCCGCACGGCTCATAGATCCAAGCGGCCGCAGTTTCCAGCAGCCTTGTGAGTGGTTAAGTAGCCGAGCCATTCCGCCTCGTCCAGCGGGCATTGGGTCGCATATTGACGCAGTTGCAGCGATTTCGATGCCTTGCATGCGCCCGCCCTGCCACGGCGAACGCGCCGCGTCAGTGATTCCCCGCGCGCACGCCGCCGGCTGCGCGCAGCGCCCGCCTAGGCTGTCGGAGGCCGGGTGGCCACCATCGACGCGCGCCTAGCAAATCCGGCTTCCCACAGGGCAAGCTTCGGCCGTCTTGCCCGCCAGTCGCGGGCCGCGTGGCGGAAATCCAGATAGGCCAGCGCGCAGGCCAGCGCCATGTGGCCCATGTCGGCCGGGCCCGACAGATGGGCGGTCCAGCGCGTCTCGGCGGCGTCCAGCGCACGCGCGACCTTGGCCCACTGACCGTCGACCCATGGAGCAAACCGGGCCTCCTCGGGCCGCAGCCGAGTTTCGTAGACCATCAGCACCGCCGCATCCAGCATGCCGTCCGCCGTGGCTTCCAGCACCAGCGTGTCCCACAGATCGATCCCCTTGGGATAGAGCTTGCCGCCCGACAGATCGTCCAGATACCGGCAGATTACCCGGCTGTCATAGATCGCCGCCCCCTCGCCGCGCACCAGCGCCGGGATCTTGCCCAGCGGGTTGCTGTCGAGGGGCAGGGTGCCTGGGTCGAGCGGGGTGCCGCCCACCGTCTCGACCTGCACGAGGCCGGTCAGGCCGGCCTCGATCAGCGCGACTTGAACCTTGCGGCCGAACGGGGTGGTGGGCGAGGTGTAAAGCCGCATCTCAGACCCGGCGCACCCGAAGGCGGGCAATCACGCCAGCGTCGATCTCGACACCGCCGTCGCCCCAGCGGATGGTGCGGCGCAGGCGGGTGGCCACGTTGGTCTGGCTGTTGCCGTCTGCGGCGCGGTCCAGTGGCCGGTGCACCGCAAGCCCGTCTTCCAGATCGTCCAGCGCATCCTCGGCCCGCTGATCGGTCCGTCCGGTGCGGGTGCGCGCCGCCACCACACGACGAAGCACGAAGCCGGCCGCTGCAACAACCCCCAGCCGCAGCGCGATCGGCACTAGGGGGGCAAGGGGCAGGGGCATGGCAGTCTCCATCTGGTTGGCCAGAATTCTAGGGGCAGACCGCGCGGCTGTAAATCGGAACTGCGGGCGTCGGCGTCATTCCGGCATATCGCGCATCAGACCGCCCATCAGACTGGCCATCGCGGCCGCCCCCGGTTCGGCCAGCGCATCAAGCCCCGCGATCGCACCCTGCCGGGCCGCCGCCGGCTTGTTTTGGTTCAGCTTCCACGTGCCGTCGACCGCCGTCACGTCGATCCGGAACGGCAGAATCATTCGCATCATCCGCTCCATCACGCCGTCGGTCATCTTGGCGGTCTTCCACGGCGTCTTGGGCCGCAGCCGCGCCTCGAACTGGTCAGACACGGCATCGAGATGCGTCGACAGCGCTTCGGGCGGTTGCGGGTGCAGCATGCCGCGCAGATGCACCGCCACGTAGTTCCACGTCGGCACCTGATCGGGCACCCCATACCAGTCGGGCGAGATATAGGCATCCGGCCCGGACACGACGATCACCGCAGGCAGGGGCAGGGCTGCACGAGCGATAGGGTTGGACCGGGCAAGGTGCAGGCGCATTTCGGTCGCGTCGTCGTTCAACTCGAACGGGATATGCGCCGCCAGCGGGCCGTCCGCCCCGTTGACCGACAGCACGCCAAACCCCCGCGCGCGGGCAAAGGCCAGATTCTGATCGCGCGGCGTGCCGCGAAAGGCGGGATTGGGGTGCATCGGGCCTCCGGAACAGGCGGTGAGGGGACCGGGACATGAAAAAGCCGCCAGAGGTTGCCCTCGGCGGCCTATTCAGTCCTGAAGCGACCACGCGACCATGCCAAGTTCAACCTTGGCGGGCCTTGTAGCGTTTTTGCGTCTTGTTGATCACATAGACGCGGCCTTTGCGGCGCACGACCTGGCAATCGCGATGACGCGTCTTCAGCGAGCGGAGCGAGTTTGCGACCTTCATAGCGGTCCTCCTGTTCGCGGCGCGTCTGCGCCGAATGAAAACAACGTGACCCCCTGGAAGGGGCCGGTGAATGGTGGGCGGTACTGGGATCGAACCAGTGGCCACTACGATGTCAACGTAGTGCTCTACCGCTGAGCTAACCGCCCGCCGTTACCTGCACAGCCCGCCCAAACAAAAAGGACGCGGGCGGGACCGCGTCGATGGGCTGCGTATAAATAGAGTCGCGGGGCTCTTCAAGGGGTTTTGGCGAACCGAATTTCCGCGCTATACCCTTTGCGACAGGAGTATGCATGACACATGACGCCTATCGCCTGATCCGGCCTTCGGTGCAGGACACTTCGGTGATCTTTTCCTCGCCCCATTCCGGGCGCGACTACCCTGCCGCCTTCCTTGCGTCGACGGGGCTTGATTCGCGGGCGATCCGGTCGTCAGAGGATGCTTTCGTCGATACCCTGTTCGACATGGCACCGCTGCATGGCGCGCCGTTGCTGGCCGCAAGCGTGCCGCGCGCGTTTCTGGATCTGAACCGGGCGCATGACGAGCTGGATCCGGGCGTGATCGAAGGGGTGAACCGGCCCGCCCACAACCCCCGCATCTCGTCGGGTCTGGGGGTCATTCCGCGCGTCGTGGCGGGTGGACGAGCGATCTATCGCGGCAAGATCCCGCTGGTCGAGGCCGAGGCGCGGATCGCCCGCTATTGGCACCCCTATCACGCGGCGCTGCGCGACCTGATCCGCGCGACCCGTGCGGATTTTGGCGAGGTAGTCGTGATCGACTGCCATTCGATGCCGCACGAGGCGATCGAAACTCACGCGCGGCTGGGCCAGCCGCGCCCCGACGTGGTGCTGGGGGACAGGTTCGGTGCGGCAGCAAGTGCCGACGTGATGGCGCGCGTCGAGGCGGCGTTTCAGGCGGCGGGCCTGCGGGTGGCGCGCAACGCACCCTTTGCCGGGGCCTATATCGCGCAGGCCTATGGGCGGCCGACGGTGATGCAGCACGTCGTGCAGGTCGAAATCGACCGCAGTCTCTACATGGACGAATCACGGGTAGAGCTGTTGCCGGATTTCGCGGCGTTCCGCGGGATGATGGCGGGCGTGGTGGCCCAGATCGCCGGGTCGGGGCGGCGCGCAATGCCGCTGGCCGCGGAATAGCCCTGCCGCCCCCCCACCCGTCATCCCTTCCCACAAGGGGAGAGCGCGCGCGCCATCGCCGATCAACATGATCCGCCGGGCCTGGGGCCTTCCCCACCTGTTGTGGGCGAGCCCGGTCAGCGTAACGCCCGCCCCTTGATGATCGCCTGCGCGCCGAACCGGGCGCGTATCGCGTCGGTCGCGCGCTCGGCGGCGGCGCGTTTGGGCGCATCGGGGTCCAGCAGGTCCGCACTGCGGTCGGCGTCCGCTTCGGCGGCCAGATCGCTGATGCCCACACCGATCAGCCGGAACGGGCCCTTGGGCGCGGCGGCGAACAGATCGGCCGCCGCGCGATAGATCCGGTCGGTCAGCTGCGTCGGGTCTGCCAGCGACTGGCGGCGGGTGACGGTCTGAAAATCGCTGCGTTTCAGCTTCAGCGTCACGGTGCGGCCCGACAGGGCCTTGGCCTTGGCCCGGTCGGCCACCTGTTCGGCCAGCCGCCAGATATGGCCGTCCAGAATGTCGGCATCGGCGGTATCCTCGTTGAACGTCGTTTCCTTGCTGATCGACTTTAGCCGTTCATCCCGGTTCACCCGGCGCAGGTCCAGCCCACGCGACAGGTTCCACAGCCGGTCACCGGTCGATCCGAACCGCGCGATCAGGTCCGTGCGATCCCAGCGCTTCAGGTCGGCGATGGTCCGAATCCCCGCCGCCTCCAGCGCGGCCTGCGTCGCGGTGCCGACCCCCCAGATGATCCGGACCGGCTTCGTCAGCAGGAACGCCTCGGTCTCGGCCCGCCCGATCACCGAAAATCCACGTGGCTTGTCGAGATCCGACGCGATCTTGGCCAGAAACTTGTTGTGGCTCAGCCCGACCGATCCGGTCAGCCCCAGTTGCGCTTCCATGTCGCGCGTCAACCCGGCCAGCAGCACTGCAGGCGGCGCCCCGTGCAGCCGCGCGGTTCCGGTCAGATCCAGAAATGCCTCGTCCAGCGACAAGGGTTCGATCGCCGGGGTCAACCGCTCCATCATCGCGCGGATGGCACGGCTCGCCTCCACATAGGCCGCAAAGCGCGGCTTCACGACCACCGCCTGCGGGCAGAGCTTCAGCGCCTGGAACATCGGCATGGCCGAGCGCACCCCGTGGATGCGCGCGATGTAGCAGCAGGTCGAAACCACCCCCCGCGTGCCGCCCCCCACGATCACCGGCTGGTCGCGCAGAACGGGATTGTCGCGCTTTTCGACGCTTGCATAGAACGCGTCGCAGTCCATGTGCGCGATGGACAGATCCGGCAGTTCCGCATGCGCCACCACGCGCGGCGAGCGGCAGGCAGAACACCGTGCGCCAGCATCGAACGAGGTCAGGCAATCGCGGCACAATGCGGGCATAATTGGTCGAGTATGGCCCCCGGAAACCGGCGTGTCGAGAGACCGGTGTTGCACGAAAGCGGCTTTCGGGGCAGGGTTGGCGCGGGTTTTCTGGAAGGTGACGCATGGATCCGAATGACTTTCTGGGTGGCAACGCCGTCTTTATCGCCATCGCCATCTTCATCATCCTTTGCATCTTTCTGGGCGTGCGGATCGTGCCGCAGTCCGAAAAGCATGTGGTCGAACGGTTCGGCCGCCTGCGCTCGGTCCTGGGGCCGGGGATCAACTTCGTCGTTCCGTTCCTGGACCGCGTCGCCCACCGGATTTCTGTGCTGGAACGCCAGTTGCCGACCGCGCAGCAGGATGCCATCACGACCGACAACGTGCTGGTCAAGGTCGAAACCAGCGTGTTCTACCGGATCACCGAGCCCGAAAAGACCGTCTACCGCATCCGCGATGTGGATGGCGCGATTGCGACCACGGTGGCCGGGATCGTCCGGTCCGAAATCGGCAAGATGGAACTGGATCAGGTGCAGTCCAACCGGTCCGAGGTTGCCAGCAACATCCGCGAACAGGTGCGGCTTCTGGTCGATGACTGGGGGATCGAGGTGACCCGGGCCGAGATCCTGGACGTGAACCTGGACGATGCCACCCGCACCGCGATGCTGCAGCAACTGAACGCCGAACGCGCGCGGCGCGCGCAGGTGACCGAGGCCGAGGGCAAGAAGCGCGCGGTCGAGCTGAACGCCGACGCGCAGCTTTACGCCGCCGAGCAGGAGGCGAAGGCGCGCCGGGTGCTCGCGGACGCCGAGGCCTATGCGACGGGCGTGATCGCCGGTGCGATCAAGGAAAACGGCATCGAGGCGGCACAGTATCAGGTGGCGCTGAAACAGGTGGAGGCGCTGACGGCCGTGGGTCAGGGGGCGGGCAAGCAGACGATCATCGTTCCGGCGCAGGCGCTGGATGCCTTCAGCGATGCGTTCAAGATGCTGAAGGGTCGGGCCTGACATGTGGGCGGTGTGGTGGGTCTGGGTCGTGGCGGGTTTCGGCCTAGGGGTGCTCGAGGTGCTGGTGCCGGGGTTCATCTTTCTGGGCTTTGCCATCGGGGCCGTGCTGACGGGCGTGCTGGTCGGGCTGGGGTTGCTGGGGGGCAACATACCGGCGCTGGTCCTGGCCTTTGCGGTGCTGTCGTTGCTGGCGTGGCTGGTGTTGCGCGCCACGATGGGGGTGCGCGGCGGGCAGGTAAAGCTGTGGGACAAGGACATCAACGACAACTGATGCGGGTGCCGTGATGGATTTCGTCGGCGCGAAGGCGGCGCTGGTCTGCGGGGCAACCATCCTCACCTATCTGCGCGATGACCACGAAGGCCTGCCCTGGCGCAACCGGTGGGATCTGCCGGGGGGCGGGCGCGAAGGCCAGGAAACGCCCGAAGACTGCCTGCTGCGCGAGATCTGCGAAGAGTTCGGCCTGACCCTGCCGCCCGACCGGCTGATCTGGCGCAGGGTCTGGCCTTCGATGATGGACGCCACACGCCCGTCGGTGTTCTTTGCCGGCAGAATCACGCCAGACGAGATTGCCGCGATCTGTTTCGGGACCGAGGGGCAATACTGGCAGATGATGCCGGTGTCAGTATTTCTGGCGCATCCTCAGGCTGTGCCGGAGCTGCAGCGCCGGGCCGCCATCGCCCTGGCCGAGATGACGTAGGGAAGGGTTAAGCTCGCCGTTCGCCACGAAGGCAGGGTGAACCCCGCCCTACGCCAGATGCGGACGGAACGCTGCGATCACCTGTGCATAGACCTCGCGCTTGAACGGCACGATCGCGGCCAGCATGTCGTCGGCCCCGATCCAGCGCCATTGCGAGAATTCCGGATGCGGGGTGGCAATGTTGACCTGATCGTCCGACCCGAGGAAGCGGTACAGGAACCATTTCTGCCGCTGCCCGCGGTATTTGCCGCCCCAAACCTTGCCCAGCAACTCGGGCGGCAGATCGTAGGTCATCCAGCCCTTGGCCTTTTCGACCGGCTCGAGCAGGTCCGCGGTGATGCCGGTTTCTTCCCACAGTTCGCGCAGCGCCGCCGTCCGGGGCTTTTCGCCATCGTCGATGCCGCCCTGTGGCATCTGCCAGGCCGCGCTGGCGTTGTCGGTGCGCCGTCCGGCAAATATCAGGCCGGCGGGATTGATCAGCATCACGCCGACGCAAGGGCGGTAGGTCAGGGTGTCTGGGTCGGTCATCGGGTTCGGGCCGCCGCCGGACCGGGTCCGGTCGGTGGCCCGCCTTTCGGGTCAGGGTGCGGCGGCAGGCGCGACGGCCGACAGGCCGCGCAGGATATCGACGGCATAGGCCAGTTGATAATCCTCGTCACGCAGTTTCGCGGCCTCTTCGGTGCGGGCACGTTCTTCTTCCAGCAGCTTGCGCTCGTCCTCGGTCATCGAGTCGTTGCTGATCGCGCCGCGCAGATCGGCTTCCGACCGGCTTTGTGCCGCCTCGGCCGCTGCGGCGGCTTCGGTGCCTTCCTCGGCCGGGTCGACGACCGGCTGGTTCACCACGATGTCGGGCATCACGCCCAGTGACTGGATCGACCGGCCCGACGGCGTGTAATAGCGCGCCGTGGTCAGCCGCATCGCCGCATCACCCTTCAGGGGGATGACGGTCTGCACCGATCCCTTCCCAAACGACTTTGTGCCGACGACAATCGCCCGGCGATGGTCCTGCAAGGCCCCCGCCACGATTTCCGACGCCGAGGCCGACCCGCCGTTGATCAGCACGACCATCGGCTTGCCGCCCGCCAGATCGCCTGCTTCCGCGTTGAATCGCTCGCCATCCTCGGCGCTGCGGCCGCGGGTCGAAACGATCTCGCCCTTTTCCAGGAACCCGTCGGACACCTGTATCGCCTGATTCAGCAAACCGCCGGGGTTGTTGCGCAGATCGACGACAAAGCCGTTCACATTGTCCATGCCGCCCAGTTCTTCGACGGATTTCGCCAGTTCGGTCTGCAGGCCGGAATAGGTCTGGTCGTTGAAGGTGGTGATCCGCAGCACCACGGTATCGCCCACCACGCGGCTGCGCACCGCGACCAGCTTGATCGTGTCGCGGATCAGCGACACGTCGAACGGATCGGCCACGCCTTCGCGCACGACGGTGATGATGATCTCAGACCCGACGGGGCCGCGCATCAGTTCCACCGCTTCGTCCAGCGGCAGGCCCAGCACCGATTCGCCGTTCACATGGGTGATGAAGTCGCCGGCCAGGATGCCCGCCTGATCGGCCGGGGTGCCGTCCATCGGCGAGACGACCTTGATGAAGCCTTCCTCCTGCGTCACCTCGATCCCGAGGCCGCCGAATTCGCCGCGTGTCTGTACCTGCATGTCGCCGAAATCCTCGGCCCCCAGATAGGACGAATGCGGATCGAGCGAAGTCAGCATCCCGCCGATCGCCGCCTCGATCAGGTCCTTGCTGTCGACTTCTTCGACATACTGCGCCCGCACCCGTTCAAAGATGTCGCCGAACAGGTCCAGTTGTTCGTAGACATTCGAGGATTTGCTGGCCTCCTGCGCGATCAGCGGGCCGGTCACTTGCGTGGTGATCAGCGCCCCGGCCAAAGTGCCACCCAAGGCGGCCATCACGAACTTCTTCATCGCCGTTTCATTCCTCTAATGCCGCGAACCATTCCGTCGGGTCCACTGGCT
>JANNNU010000089.1:0-1786 GCA_031398695.1 Paracoccaceae bacterium
CCGAAGGCGTGCACGAATCGCGCTTTCCGCGCGTCGGGGAGTTCGGGCAGGCCTGCGGCGATGGCGTCGACCCAGGCCTGCTCGAATTCGAGCGGCAGCAGGTCGGGGTCGGGGAAGTAGCGGTAGTCGTGCGCCTCTTCCTTGGACCGCATGCTGCGCGTCTCGTTGCGGTCGGGGTCGTAAAGCCGGGTTTCCTGCACCACGCTGCCGCCATCCTCCAGAATGGCGATCTGGCGGCGCGCCTCGACCTCGATTGCCGCCTGGATGAAGCGCATCGAGTTCATGTTCTTGATCTCGCAGCGCGTGCCAAGATGGCCGAAGTCCTGCGTCGCCTGATACTTTTCATACTGCCCCGGACGGCAGACCGACACGTTCACGTCGGCGCGCAGGTTGCCGTTCTGCATGTTGCCGTCGCAAGTGCCCAAGTAGCGCAGGATCTGACGCAACTTGACCACATAGGCCGCCGCCTCTTCCGGCCCGCGGATGTCGGGACGGCTGACGATCTCCATCAGCGCGACGCCCGTGCGGTTGAAATCGACGAAGGACATCGCCGGGTCCATGTCGTGGATGCTTTTGCCCGCGTCCTGTTCCAGATGGATGCGTTCGATGCGCACCAGACGGGCCACACCGGGCGACAGTTCGACTAGCACTTCGCCTGCCCCGACGATGGGATGGTAGAGCTGGCTGATCTGATAGCCCTGCGGCAGGTCGGGATAGAAGTAGTTCTTGCGGTCGAAGGCCGACGTCAGGTTGATCTGCGCTTTCAGTCCCAGACCCGTGCGCACAGCCTGCTCGATGCAGAATTCGTTGATGACCGGCAGCATTCCGGGCATCGCCGCATCGACGAATGCGACGTTCGAGTTCGGCTCGGAGCCGACTTGCGTCGACGCCCCCGAAAACAGCTTGGCCTCGCTTGCCACCTGCGCGTGGATTTCCATGCCGATCACCAGTTCCCAGTCGCCGGTCGCCCCAGCGATGACGCGTGGTTTCGGCAAGGTGTAGGTCAGGTCGAGCATGGCAGCCTCCGGGTTCGGGGTCTTTTAGGCAAGGGGGCGCGGCAGGGCAAGTCAGTCGCCCCGCATTCAGTCACCCAGCATCCTCGCCGCCATCTCGCCAAGATCGCGGGACAGGCCGGGGGTGGACAGGATGCGCGACAATTCCGCCTTTGCCATCCCTTGCCGTTCGGCGTCGTAACGCTGCCAGACTTCGAAGGCGGCGGACATCCGGGCAGCGGTCTGCGGGTTCACCGGGTCGAGCCGGATCAACCAATCCGCCAGCAGGCGGTAACCCGAGCCACTGGCATGGTGAAATCCCGCATGGTTGCCCGACAGCGCCCCCAGGACGGCACGGAACCGGTTGGGGGTTTTCCAGTCGAAGGCCGGGTGCTGCGTCAGGCTTTCGACCATGCCCGCCAGCGCATCGGGGGCGGCATAGGCGATCTGCACCGAAAACCACTTGTCGGTCACGATGCGGTCCTGCGCCCAGCGGCGACCGAAGGCCGCGACCTCGGGCTGACCGCGCCCGATGTCCAGCAGGCAAGCGAGCGCACCCAGCTCTTCGGTCATGTTGTCGGCCGTTGCGAATGCCGCCTCGGCCGTGCGCCCGTCGTCGGTGCGGCTGACCAACGCCAGCGCCGCCACCCGCAGCGACCGCCGCCCCGCCGCCCGCGCCTCGGGCGAGAACGGACCGGGTTCGGCAAGCGATGCGATCAGACCCGGCAGACCCGGCGCCAGCCGTTCGGCCAGCACCTGCCCCATCCGGCGGCGCGCGGCGTGCAAGGCATCCG
>JANNNU010000133.1:0-24217 GCA_031398695.1 Paracoccaceae bacterium
CCTCAGTCCGCTGGCCGAAGACCAGTTGATCCGCGATCTGGCGATGCCGCCAGGCACGCTGACCCCGGCGCTGGTCACGCTGGAGCTGGAAGGCCGGATCCAGCGGCAGGCGGGGGGCCTGCTGTCGCGAACGGACTGACGCCGTATTTCAGCGCGGTCAGGCGCGGTTGACAATCCCGGCCGTTGCCCCCCATCTTGCCGCGCCACTGCCGGGGTCGCGTTAAAGGGGTTCTTCATGCCAGTCGTCGTCGTCGAATCTCCGGCAAAGGCCAAGACCATCAACAAGTATCTGGGCTCCGACTATACCGTGCTCGCCAGCTTCGGCCACGTCCGCGACCTACCGCCCAAGGATGGTTCGGTCGACACCGACCATGATTTCGCGATGATCTGGGAGGTCGCCGCCGACAGTCGCAAGCACATCAAGGCGATCACTGACGCGTTGAAAACCGACGATCACCTGATCCTCGCGACCGACCCCGACCGCGAGGGCGAGGCGATTTCGTGGCACCTACAAGAGGCGCTAGCGAGCAGCCTGAAGAAGGGCAAGACGGTGAGCCGCGTAACCTTCAATGCAATCACCAAGGCATCCGTGACCGAGGCGATGAAGCATCCCCGCCAGGTCGACATGCCGCTGGTCGAGGCGTATCTGGCGCGGCGCGCGCTGGATTACCTCGTGGGGTTCAACCTGTCGCCGGTGCTGTGGCGCAAGCTGCCGGGGGCCAAGTCTGCGGGGCGCGTGCAGTCGGTGTGCCTGCGGCTGGTGGTCGAACGCGAGTTGGAGATCGAGGCGTTCAAGAACCGCGAATTCTGGACCGTCTCCGCCACGCTGGTGACCCCGCGCGGGCAGGAGTTCGAGGCGCGGTTGACCGTGCTGGGCGGCAGCAAGCTGGACAAATTCGACATTCCGACCGCCGAGGCCGCCGAAATCGCGGTGCAGGCCGTCACGTCCCGCACCCTGACCGTGCAATCGGTCGAGGCAAAACCCGCCTCGCGCAACCCCTATCCGCCGTTCATGACCTCGACCCTGCAACAGGAGGCCAGCCGCAAGTTCGGTATGGGGGCCAAGGCCTGCATGTCGGCGGCGCAGCGGCTCTATGAGGCGGGGCACATAACCTACATGCGGACCGACGGCATCGACATGGCGCCCGAGGCGGTGATGCAGGCCCGCGACGCGATCAAGGCCCGCTTCGGCGAGGCTTACGTCCCCGCCAGCCCCCGGATGTACAAGAACAAGGCCAAGAACGCGCAGGAAGCCCACGAGTGTATCCGCCCCACGGACATGGCCGCTGCGACTGACACGCTGCGTCTGGAACCCGACCAGCGCAAGCTTTACGACCTGATCTGGAAGCGCACGCTCGCCAGCCAGATGGCAGCGGCGCGGCTGGAACGCACCACGGTCGATGTGGGCTCTGCCGACGGGCAGGTGGTGTTGCGGGCCAATGGGCAGGTCGTGCTGTTCGACGGTTTTCTCAAGGTCTACGACGAGGGTCGCGATGACGAGGACGGCGACGAGGGTCGCCTGCCGCAGATCATGGAAGGCGAGCCTGCCGAAAAACGCGCCGTTGTGCCGACGCAAAGCTTCACTCAGCCCCCGCCGCGCTATTCCGAGGCGACGCTGGTGAAACGGATGGAAGAGCTCGGCATCGGGCGGCCGTCCACCTATGCCAGCGTTTTGACGACGATTCAGGACCGCGAATATGTGCGGAAAGACAAGAATCGCCTGATCCCTGAAGACAAGGGGCGGCTGGTGACGGCCTTCCTGACCAACTACTTCCGCCGCTACGTCGAATACGACTTCACCGCCGATTTGGAATCGCAGCTTGACGACGTGTCGGCAGGGGAGCGCGCCTACAAGGACGTGCTGTCTCGGTTCTGGCGCGACTTTTCGGCGGCCATCGCCGAAACCGCCGACCTGCGGATCACCGAAGTTTTGGAAACCATCAACGAATTCCTTGCGCCGCACCTTTATCCTCTGCGCGCCGACGGCAGCGACCCCCGGATCTGCCAGACCTGCGGCACCGGACGTCTGAACCTGAAAACCTCGCGGTCGGGCGGGGCCTTCATCGGCTGCTCGAACTACCCCGAATGCCGCTATACCCGGCCTATCTCGGGGGGCGAGGAAGGCTCGGTCGATGGCCGGAGCTTGGGCGAACAGGACGGCCAACAGATCACCCTGCGCACCGGGCGATTTGGCCCTTATGTGCAAAAGGGCGAGGCGACAGCCGAAGTGCCGAAACCACCGCGCGCCAGCTTGCCCAAGGGCTGGGCGGCGGAAAGCCTGACGCTGGAGCGGGCGCTGGAACTACTATCGCTGCCGCGCGTGATCGGCCCGCACCCTGAAACCGGCGCGCTGGTCGAGGCGGCGATCGGCCGCTTTGGCCCCTACGTCAAGCACGAAAGCACCTACGCCAACCTGCCCGACGTCGAAGAGGTGTTCACCATCGGCATGAACCGAGCGATGGAGGTGTTGGCGCAAAAGGCGTCGCGCGGGCGGTCCACCGCGGCGACCGAACCCCTGCGCGAACTGGGGATGCACCCGGACGGCGGGCCGGTGCAGGTGATGCCGGGGCGCTATGGACCCTACATCAAGTGGGGCAAGGTCAACGCGACCCTGCCGAAAGAGCTGACGCCCGAAGAGGTGACGCTGGACGAGGCGCTTGCGCTGGTGACTGAGAAGGCAGGCAAGGGCAAGAAACCCGCAGCCAAAAAGACGGCAGCCCCGAAGAAGGCTGCGCCCACCAAGGCCGCGGCCAAGAAACCGGCGGTCAAGAAGGCGGCGGTCAAGAAATCTGCCGCAGCCAAGGCGACGTCGGCCAAGGCGGCGGGAAAGCCGTCCTCGACCAAACCGGCCTCCACCAAACCGGCCGCCAAGCCGGCCGCCAGAAAGCCCGCCGCCGCGAAAGCCCCGATGCCAGAGGTCGATCCGGTCATCGAATGATCGCAGCGCGCGCTATGCCCCGCGCGGATTGATCAGTCGCGCCATCAACGACGGTGCCCGGATGACCCCGATCGGTTGGCCGTGCTCCGTCACCGACACCTCGCCAGCGCCGCCCGACAGCAGCGTCATCACCGCGCGGACCGGCGTTTCGCAATCCACCGCGACGCCGGCACCCGACCCGGCTTCCATCACGTCCCGGGCGGTCAACACGGCCATCGGGTTCATGTGCGCCACGAAATCGGCCACATACTCCGACACGGGATTGGCAATGATTTCGCGCGCCGTGCCGCATTGCACGATCCGCCCGCCCTCCATCAGTGCGATCCGGTCGCCCAGCTTGAACGCCTCGTCCAGATCGTGGCTGACAAAAATGATCGTGCGGTGCAGCGTGGCTTGCAGGTCCAGCAATTCGTCCTGCAACCGCGCCCGGATCAGCGGGTCGAGCGCGCTGAAGGGTTCGTCCATCAGCAGGATCGGCGCATCGGTGACGAACGCCCGCGCCAGCCCGACGCGCTGCTGCATCCCGCCCGACAACTCGCCCACCTTGCGGTCGGCCCATTGCGACAAGTTCACCAGCGCCAACTGCCGGTCCACCGCCGCCCGCCGCTGGTCTGCCGACTGGCCCGCCAGTTCCAGCCCCAACCCCACATTCTCGCGCACCGTCCGCCACGGCAGCAGGCCAAACGCCTGAAACACCATCGCAATCGTCGACAGCCGCAACCGGCGCAGCGTCTCGGGCCCCGCGCGCGTGACCGAGACCATCGCGCTCCCGTCCCAGACCCGCACCTCGCCCCGCACCACCGGGTTCAGCGCGTTCACGCCGCGCAGAAGCGTCGATTTGCCCGACCCCGACAACCCCATCAACACGAGGATCTCGCCCTGACCCACGGTCAGCGAGCAATCGTGCACTCCCAGAACCTGACCCGTCCGCGTCTGGATGTCCGCGCGCGACAACCCCTGATCCATCAGCGGCAACGCCGCCTCCGGCCTATCGCCAAAGACGATCGAAACCCGGTCGAACTCGACGGCATTCATCGCGTCACCCGCAGCATCCGGTCCAACAGGATCGCCAGCACCACGATCACCGACCCGGCTTCAAACCCCAGATCGGCGCGCACCGTGTTCAGCGCCCGTACGACCGGGATGCCAAGACCGTTCGCCCCGACCCAGGCTGCGATCACCACCATCGACAGCGACAGCATGATGGTCTGGTTCAGCCCGGCCATGATCTGCGGAAACGCCCAGGGCAGTTCCACCTTCCACAGCACCTGATGCGGCTTGGCCCCAAACGCCGTCGCCGCCTCCAGCAGCGCGGTCGGGGTGGACGCGACGCCGAGTTGCGTCATCCGGATTGACGCCGGCACGACGAAGATGATCGTGGCGAGCAGTCCTGGCACCATGCCCAGCCCGAACAACACGACGAACGGGATCAGATAGACCGGCGTCGGCAGGGTCTGCATCAGGTCCAGCACCGGCTGCATCGCCCCGAACATCCGGGGGCGGTGGGCCGCCATGATGCCGATCGGCACCCCGATCGCCATGCAGATCAGGCAACTGTAAAGCACCAGCACCAGCGTTTCGGTCGTAGGCTCCCAATAGCCCTGGTTGATGATATAAAGAAACCCGACCGCCACCAGCACGCAGGGCTGCCAGCGCCGCTGGATGGCCCAGGTCAGCCCGACGAACAGCGCCACGATGACCACCGGATGCGGCGACTGGATCAGCCACAGCGTGCCGTCGATCACCGCCTCCAGCACATCCTTGAACCAGTCGAACAGCGCGTCGAGATTGACCTTGATCCAGTCGAAGATGGCCTTCGCCACCCTGCCGACCGGTATCTTGTAGTCCGTCAGCCAGTCCATGCGCCCCCGCGTCCGATGGTGGTCGGGGCCCCGGAGCGACCGGGGCCGCCAGACCGCTTACTGCAGCGCAGCCGCCACCGCTGCCTTGGCATCACCGCCGTCCTTGGTGGTGACACCATCGAGCCACGCTTCCCAGGTCGCGGGATTGGCGGCGAGCCAGGCTTTCGCCGCCTCTGCCGGGTCTGCGCCGTCGTTCAGGATGGCACCCATGATCTCGTTTTCCATGGCGAGGCTGAACGACAGGTTCTGCAACAGCTTGCCAGTGTTCGGACATTCCGCGACGTATCCGGCACGCGTGTTGGTATCGACGACCGCACCACCCAGATTCGGGCCAAAGTAATCATCGCCCCCCGTCAGGTAGGTCATCTTGAAGTTGGCGTTCATCGGGTGGGGTTCCCAGCCGAGGAAAACGATCGGCTCTGCATCGCCTGACTTGCCCGCAACTTCGGCCAGCATCCCCGACTCCGACGACTCGACAATCTCGAACCCGTCCAGCCCAAACGGACCCGACGCGATCATGTCCATGATCAGCCGGTTGCCATCGTTGCCCGGCTCGATCCCATAGATCTTGCCTTCCAGCGCGTCCTTCTGCGCGGCGATGTCCTTGAAATCCTTGATCCCCAGCGCGGCCCCGGCTTCGTTGGTCGCCAACGTGTATTTGGCACCTTCGAGGTTGGTGCGCACGGTTTCCACGGTGCCCGCGTCGCGGTAGGGGGCCAGATCGGCCTCCATCGTCGGCATCCAGTTGCCGAGGAACACGTCGATGTCGCCCTCCGCAAGCCCAGTGTAGGTCACCGGAACCGCCAGCAGCTTGGTTTCGGTCTCATACCCCAACGCCTCGAGCAAAAGCGATGTGGCGGCGGTGGTGGCGGTGATGTCGGTCCAGCCGACGTCCGAGAAGATCACCGTGTCGCAGCCTTCCGCAGAGGCGGACCCGGCAAATGCGAAGGCAACGGTGGTGGCGAGCAGAGTTTGGCGAAGGGTCATGACGGCTCCCTGTTTTTTGTTGATTGACGAGTCAATAAACTTCACGCTTATTCCGTTTGGCAAGGGTTTTATTGCGTTCACTTCCCCGGGGCCACACCAGACATGCCGAAGTTAGGGATGGAGCCTATCCGAAAGGCGGCGCTCGTCAAAGCGACGATTGCCGAGATCGGGCAGGCGGGGTCGCTGGACGTGACGGTCAGACAGATCGCCAAGCGGGCGGGCATGTCGGCGGCGCTGGCGCATCACTATTTCGGGTCCAAGGAAGAGATGTTCCTGGCCGCGATGCGCCACATCATGACGCTTTACGGGGCCGAGGTGCGCGGCGCACTGGCCCTGGCCGACGGCCCCGAAGGCCGGGTCCGCGCCGTGCTGGCCGCCTCGTTCAGCCCGGCCAACTTCCGGCGCGAGGCGGTGGGGGCGTGGCTGAATTTCTGGGTGCTGGCGCAGACCGTCCCCGAGGCGAAGCGGCTGCTTGCCATCTATCAGCGCCGCTTGCGGTCCAACCTGCTGGTCGGGTTGCGGCCCTTGGCGGGCGCGCGGGCGGGCGAAGTGGCCGACGGGCTGGGCGCGTTGATCGACGGGCTCTACCTGCGCGAGGTGTTGAAATCGGGGCCACCGGACGGTCGGGCGGCGGTGACGGTCGCGCTCGATTACCTGCGCGGGCAGCTGGCGGGCCAAAATTCTGACAGGGGCGGGGTCTGATGCAGGCGGATTTCGTGATCGTGGGCGCAGGGTCCGCAGGGTCTGCAACCGCCTATCGTCTGGGCGAGGCGGGGGCATCCGTCATCGTGATCGAACACGGCGGGACCGACGCCGGTCCGTTCATCCAGATGCCTGGCGCGCTGTCCTATCCGATGAACATGCCGATGTATGACTGGGGATTCCACACCGAACCCGAACCGCATCTGGGCGGCCGCCGGCTTGCCACCCCGCGCGGCAAGGTGATCGGCGGGTCGTCGTCGATCAACGGCATGGTCTATGTCCGCGGTCACGCACGCGATTTCGACACCTGGGCCGACATGGGTGCACAGGGCTGGGCCTATGCCGACGTGCTGCCCTACTTCAAGCGGATGGAAAACTGGCACGGCGGCGCGGATGCCGCCACGGACGGCGCGTTTCGCGGCCACGACGGCCCGTTGCACATCACCCGCGGCGGGCGCGCAAATCCGCTGTTCGACGCCTTCATTCAGGCGGGGCGGCAGGCCGGCTATCCGGTGACCGCCGATTACAACGGGCAGGCGCAGGAAGGCTTCGGCGCGATGGAGGCGACGATCTGGAAGGGTCGCCGCTGGTCCGCCGCCAACGCCTATCTGAAACCGGCAGTGGCGCGCGGCAACGTGCGTGTGGTGCGCGCCTTTGCCCGCCGCGTGCTGATCGAAGGCGGTCGCGCCGTGGGGGTCGAGGTGCGCCGCGGCGGCGAGACGACGGTGATCCGGGCGGCACGCGAGGTCGTGCTGGCCGCGTCGTCGATCAACACGCCGAAGCTGTTGCTTCTGTCGGGCATCGGCGACGCCCGACAGTTGGCCGAACATGGCCTGCCCGTCGTGGCCCATCGTCCCGGCGTCGGGGCAAACCTGCAGGACCATCTGGAGCTTTACCTGCAATTCGCCGCCAGCCGGCCGATCACCCTCTACAAGCACTGGAACCTCTGGGGCAAGGCCAGCATCGGCGCGCAATGGTTGCTGACGGGCACCGGCCTCGGCGCCTCCAACCAGTTCGAGGCGTGCGCCTTCATCCGCAGCCAGCCTGGCGTCGAATATCCCGACATCCAGTATCATTTCCTGCCCATCGCCGTGCGCTATGACGGTAAGGCGGCGGCCGAGGGCCACGGCTTTCAGGCCCACACCGGCCCGATGCGCAGCAAGTCGCGCGGGTCGGTCACGCTGCGGTCAGCCGACCCGAATGCCCCGCCGCGCATCCTGTTCAACTACATGTCGCACCCCGACGACTGGACGGATTTCCGCCGCTGCATCCGGCTGACGCGCGAGATTTTCGGGCAGGACGCGTTCAAGCCCTACCTCAAATCCGAAATTCAGCCAGGCGCTGCCGTGCAGACCGACAATCAGCTGGACGCCTTCATCAAGGCCCATGTCGAAAGCGCCTACCACCCCTGCGGCACCGCGCGGATGGGCCGGGTGGACGATCCGCTGGCGGTGGTGGACCCCGAATGCAGGGTCATCGGGGTCGACGGGCTGCGCGTGGCCGACAGCTCGATCTTTCCGCAGGTGACCAACGGCAACCTCAACGGGCCGTCGATCATGGTCGGCGAAAAGGCCGCCGACCATCTCTTGGGCCGCACGCCCTTGCCTCGGTCGAACCTGGAACCGGCGCTGAACCCCGCGTGGCGCACCGCGCAACGCTAGTCAGTCGGCAATCGAATAGGGCAGCAGATCGCGCCGGTCCGGGTCTACCCTCAAGCGCCGCTCCAACGGCGGGACCGACCGCTGGTGGCAGGCCAGTCGCTCGCAGATCCGGCACGAGATTCCGATCGGCTCGAACCGGCCCTTCAGGTCCAGCCCGTCAGCATAGACCAGCTGCGCCGCGTGGGTGATCTCGCACCCCAGCCCGATGGCGAACCGTCGCACCGGCGCGTTGAACGCCCCGCCCGGTTTCGACACGTCCCGCGCAAGGCACAGATACCGCACCCCGTCCGGCGTTTCCGCCAGCTGGCGCAGGAACCGCCCCGGCGTTTCGAACGCTCGGTGCACGTTCCACAGCGGACAGGCCCCGCCGAACCGCGCGAACTGCAACCTCGTCGCGGAATGGCGCTTGGTGATCGTGCCCGCCTGATCGACCCGCACGAAAAAGAACGGTATCCCCTTGGCCCCCGGTCTTTGCAGCGTCGACAGTCGGTGCGCCACCTGTTCGACGCTGGCGCCGAACTGATCGGCCAGCCGTTCCAGATCGTGACGGCACTCCAGCGCCGCCGCCTGAAACGCGGCATAGGGCAACAGCGCCGCCCCGGCGAAATAGTTGGCAAGGCCGATCTTGGCGATGTCGCGCGCCTCGGGCGTGGCAAACCGGGCAAGGTCCAGCGTCGCTTCTAGGAGGTCGTCCTGCGTCAGCAGCGCCGCCTGATACCACAGCTGAAAGGTCCGGGTCGGAGGCGCGGCGCGGGCCGAGATCGTCAGCTGCCGCAGCGCGGGGTCATACCGCCGCAGCGCCAGTTCGTTCGAAAAGCGCACGACGACCCCGCGCCGTTCCAGCATGGTGGCAGCGGCGATCACCGGGTCTTTTCCGGGTTCTGCGGACCGCGCCAGATGTTCGGCGGCCCGGTCCACCGCATCCACGTAATTGTCGCAATAGCGAAAGTAGTCGCGCACCTCGTCCCAGGGCGAGGCCCGCAGTGCGGCATCCTCGCGCCCCAGCGCCTCGTCCAGCGAGGCCAGCCGTTCATGGCTTTGCCGATAGGCCCTGTGCAGGTCCAGAAACGCCCGCGCCAGCGCCGGCGCGTTGCTGGCCGCCAGGCGCAGGTCGGCCAGTGGCGGCGCGCTGGTGAACACCGGATCGGCCAGCGCCTCGCGCATGTCCGACACCATGCGCGCGCCTTCGCCCACTGCAAGCTCGGTCACGTCCAGTCCGAACTCGCGGGCCAGTCCCAGAACCACCGCCGCCGACACCGGGCGGTGGTTGTTTTCCATCTGGTTCAGATAGGGCAGCGACACCCCCAGCTTGCCCGCGAACATCCGCTGCGTCAGCGCAAGGCGCCCGCGCACCTCGCGCAGCTTTGCCCCGGCATAAAGTTTCTGCGTGGCCATGGCGCCCCCTTTGCAAAGCCGTTATCGGCTTTGCAAACCGGGTCCGTCAAGTCGCCCCGTCAAGTCGCCCCCACCGCCCGCGCCCGCCGGATCACCCACACGGCGCAGGCCACCCCCGCGATCGACACCACCAGCATCAGCAGCACCAGCGGCAGCGGCCCCGACCCCGGCCCCAGCAGCACCCCCGCCAGCGCCGACAACGCAGCACCCCCGCCGATCATGAACGCGCCCCCCAACCCCGACGCCGACCCCGCCAGATGCGGGCGCACCGACAGCATTCCGGCATTCGCCGACGGCAGCGAAATCCCGTTGCCAAGGCCCAGCGTGATCACCAGCCCGAAGAACCACGCAGGGGTCACTGCGCCGAACGCCGTGACCAGCACCAAGGCCACCAACCCCGCCGTCGACACCAGCGCCCCCAGCAGCATCATCCGGTTGACCCCGACCCGCGCCGCGAACCGGCCCGACAGAAAGTTGCCGACCAGATAGCCCACCGCCGGCGCACCGAAGTAAAACCCCAGGGTCGCACTGTCCATCTGGAACACGTTGGTCCCGACGAACGGCGCACCGCCCAGATAGGCAAAGAACGCACCCGACGCGAACGCTGACCCCAGACAGTATCCCCAGAACCGCTGCGACCGCAGCAACTCGGGATATTGCCGCACCTGTGCCGCGAAGCTCAGGCCGCTTGCCTTGGCGGTCTCGCCCATGTCGGCCCAGATCAGCCCGAACAGCCCCATGCCGCCGACCGCCAGCAGCACGAAACTCGCCTGCCAGCCGAACGCCGCGTCCAGCGCCCCGCCGATCACCGGCCCGACCATCGGCACCACCGACATGCCCATCGTGACATAGCCGATCATCGACGCCGACTGATCCTGCGAATACATGTCGCGCACCACCGCCCGGCTCAGCACCAGC
This sequence comes from Paracoccaceae bacterium, assembly GCA_031398695.1. GTDB lineage: Bacteria > Pseudomonadota > Alphaproteobacteria > Rhodobacterales > Rhodobacteraceae > JAIYDJ01. Next base: position 10,464 of record JANNNU010000133.1, read on the forward strand.
CCGGTCGCGATCGCCGCCTGCACCATGCGGCAGATCATGAAGACCGTGAAAGTCGGCGCAGCAATGGCCCCGATCGTCGCCAGCACGAACACCGCGGTCGTCGCCAGCATCACCGGGCGGCGGCCATACCTGTCGGACACCGGCCCGATGAACAATTGCACCACCGCCGTCGTCGCCAGATAGCCCGACAGAGACAGCTGCATCAGATGATATTCCACCCCGAAATAGGCGGCCATCGACGGCAACGAGGGCAGAAAGATGTTCAATGACAGAGCCGACAGCCCAGCGATTAAAATGAGCGTCAGGATATGGGGCGGGGTCCGAGCGTCCAGAAAGCGGACGGATGCAGTATGTTCCATTCCCGCCACCTAGGCCGCAGCCATCTTGAAGTCCAGCCTCAGGCCCATTTGTAGAAGATGAAAAATCCTCCGACCGCGATAAACGCAAATCCCGCCAGATGGTTCCACGCCAGCGGCTCCTTGAGGTAGAACACCGAAAAAACCGCGAAAACCGACAGGGTCAGGATCTCCTGAATGGTTTTCAATTCGGCCGCCGAAAAGTATCCGTGACCGATCCGGTTGGCCGGCACTTGCAGCACATATTCAAAGAACGCGATGCCCCACGACACCAGGATCACGATCCACAGCGGCGCCGATTTGTAGGACAAATGCCCGTACCATGCGAACGTCATGAAAACGTTCGACATCAGCAACAGGCCGATGGTGACGACGGGGATGGGCAGCGCGGTCATGGGCAACTCCGTGGATCTGACAGGATCGGTGCCCTGCATACCGGCGGCCCGCAATCGCCGCCATATCTTTGCAGTTATGCAATTTGCAGCTCTTAATGTTCAATCAGATTGCAAATTTTCCACAATCCGCTTCCCGGCTCGACCCCGCCCCCCTAAGATACTCGCAACATCCGAGGGGAAGCCATGCAAGACATCTTGAGCCAGCTCGAGGCGCGGCGCGCCACAGCACGCCTTGGCGGCGGGCAGCGGCGCATCGACGCCCAGCACGCCAAGGGCAAGCTGACGGCGCGCGAACGCATCGAACTGCTTCTGGACGAAGACTCGTTCGAGGAATTCGACATGTTCGTCGCGCACCGCTGCACCGATTTCGGCATGGACGCCGACCGCCCCGCGGGCGACGGCGTAGTGACCGGCTGGGGCACGGTCAACGGCCGGATGGTCTACGTCTTTTCGCAGGATTTCACGGTGTTCGGCGGGTCCCTGTCGGAAACCCATGCACAAAAGATCCGCAAGATCATGGACATGGCCATGCAGAACGGCGCGCCCGTCATCGGGATGAACGATTCGGGCGGCGCGCGGATTCAGGAAGGCGTCGCCTCGCTGGCGGGCTATGCCGAGGTGTTTCAGCGCAATGTCATGGCCTCGGGCGTCGTGCCGCAGATCAGCCTCATCATGGGCCCCTGCGCCGGGGGGGCGGTCTATTCCCCCGCGATGACCGACTTCATCTTCATGGTCAAAGACAGCTCGTACATGTTCGTCACCGGCCCCGACGTGGTGAAGACGGTGACGAACGAGGTGGTGACCGCCGAAGAGCTTGGCGGGGCCTCCACCCATACCCGCAAATCCTCGGTCGCCGACGGCGCATTCGAAAACGATGTCGAGGCGCTGGCCGAAACGCGCCGCCTGATCGACTTCCTTCCGCTGAACAACCGCGAAAAGCCCCCGACCCGCCCGTTCTTCGACGACCCGGCGCGGATCGAGCCGAGCCTTGACACGCTGATCCCGCAGAACCCGAACCAGCCCTACGACATGAAGGAGCTGATCGCGAAACTCGCCGACGAAGGCGATTTCTTCGAGATCCAGGCCGCCTTCGCCGCCAACATCCTGACAGGCTTCATCCGTCTGGAAGGCCAGACCGTCGGCGTCGTGGCGAACCAGCCGATGGTGCTGGCCGGCTGCCTCGACATCGATTCGAGCCGCAAGGCCGCCCGCTTCGTGCGGTTTTGCGACGCCTTCGAAATCCCGATCCTGACGCTGGTCGACGTGCCGGGCTTTCTGCCCGGCGTAGCGCAGGTACTGGGCGGCGTCATCAAGCACGGCGCGAAACTGCTGTTGGCCAAAGGGGAGGCGACGGTGCCCAAGGTGACCGTCATCACCCGCAAGGCCTATGGCGGCGCCTACGACGTGATGGCGTCCAAACATCTGCGCGGTGATTTCAACTACGCCTGGCCCACCGCCGAGATTGCGGTGATGGGGGCCAAGGGCGCGGTGGAAATCCTGTATCGCGCCGAACTCGCCGACCGCGAAAAGATCGCGCAGCGGACGAAGGATTACGAGACCCGCTTTGCCAACCCCTTCGTGGCCGCCGAAAAAGGCTTCATCGACGAGGTGATCATGCCCCATTCCACCCGCCGCCGCATCTGCCGCGCCTTTGCGAGCCTGCGCGGCAAGAAACTGGCGAACCCGTGGAAGAAACACGATAACATCCCGCTCTGACCCCAGCGAAAGAGCGATGATGCCCGACCTCCACCCCGTCCCTGCCAGCCCCCCACCCGGTGCCCCGCGATGAAACTCGCCGCCCTGCTGTTTCTGCTGTCGATGCCGGCCTTGGCCGAAGACGCGGTGCCGGTGCCGTCCGGGCAGACCGTCACCTTTCAGGATGCGATCCTGAACGAGGCTGGCCCGCAAGGGCAGACCGCGCGCTTTCGTTTTGTCGCCCCGGCGATCGCGCAGACGGTCGACTTCGACACTGCCGTCGCGGACATGCAGCACCTGTGCGACAGCTACGCCCTGCCGCGAGTGACCGGAACCGGCACCCTGCCGCAGCAGATCGTCATTTCTCTGTCGTCGGAACCCGTCCCGTTCGGTGAATCCGCCCCCGACGTGACGCAGTTTTTCGAGGCGTACCGGCTCGAGGACGGCGCCTGTATCTGGGAGGTTTTCTGATGCGACTACCATATGTTGCGAAACACCCCCGCAGGGCAGGCCCCCCTGATGTAGCCGCGCCACAGCGGCTGGCCTTGGGCAAATTCGCGTGTCAAATCTTTGCCGGATCGTCTATTATTTTTTTAGGCCGAACCCAAGCGGTCTGTACGAAAAGAAGGGGGTCGGCAGCATGCGCGGCCCTCCAAGAACATAGGAGTAGAGGATGTCGAGCACCAAAATCACCCTTCTGGCCTTCGCGATGGTCGCCGTTGTGGCCGCCTGCGCCAAGAAATCCGAAGAAGTTGTCTACGTCGATCAGCCGGCCGTCACGGCCGAGCCGACCTACACCGGCAAGTACAAGTGATCTGAACGGGCGGGGGGCGTCGGTCGCAGCGACGCATCCTGCCCGCCTTTCCCGAACGGTGAAAACCGCTGACACGCGGCTTCATCTGTTTGCATCTGCAGCATCGCGGCTCTATGAGTGCGTCGTCACATATGACGCATCTTGGAGAATTTCATGCGGTCCACTGCTCTCATTGCCATCTTGCTCGTTTCCTTCGCGGGCGCCTGCGCCAAGAAAACCGAAGTCGTCGAAGTCGCGCCCCCGGTCTCGACCGAGCCGACCAACACCGGCATCTACAAGTAAACAGCACGTCCGGGCCTTTTCGCCCGCCTGCCTTCGGGGGGCCGCACCGTGCTGAAACACCGTGGCTTCCCGGGGCGCCTTCCCGGCACCGACTTTCAATTCGTCATCCGCCGCGCCAACCACAAGGACGGCCCGACGAAACTTACCAGCCGCGAGCGGTTCAAGGATCGCAAGACCGTCGACCGCAAGGCGGACGAAGGCTTCATGGCCGCCCTTTGGGAACATTTCGGCGAGGAACCCTTCGAACGCGGCAATCTCGACGCAGGCCGCCTGTCTTGGCTCTTCGGGCGCGAAGTCATCCCCGCCACCGATCCGTTCGACCCCGCCGATTACGAGGCGCTGCTGCGCATCAATGTCAAGCTGGCGCAGGTCAGCTTTCCCGCCGTGTTCGCCGAAGATGCCGAACCGATGGACTGGGATGACGACGACGAGGATGCGTTGTGAACCCGCGCAAATCCGCCTGCCTGTGGACAGCCGAGATTTCCCTTTTCCCTTCAACGGGAAATGCGGTATTCTTCGCGTCAATAAAAACACCAACACGAGGCAGATCATCATGTACAAGACCATCGCTGTGTTCGCACTGCTTACCTTGCCGCTCGCCGGTTGCCTGGAAGACCCCGCATCGCGCGGTCTGGTCGGGGTGGCAGGCGGCGCGCTCGTCTCCGACGCGTTCGGCGGTAACCCGATCACCGGCGCCGTCATCGGCGGCCTTGCCGGCGTCGCGACCTGCGGCGTCGATGTGGGCTTGCCCGCCTGTTACTGATCCTCTGACCGGCTTCGGCCGGGCACTCCGTCAAGGGCCATCCGGGCACGCCGTCCGGATGGCCTTTTTGCATCTCGAAAAGGCAAAGTCTTGAAAAACGCGGCACCGTTCCAGAAAATCCTGATCGCCAACCGGGGCGAGATCGCCTGCCGTGTCATCAAGACCGCGCGCCGCATGGGCATCGCAACCGTCGCCGTCTATTCCGACGCCGACCGTGACGCGCTGCATGTCAAGATGGCTGACGAGGCGGTGCACATTGGCCCCTCCCCCGCGGCGCAATCCTATATCATGATTGACAAAATCATGCAGGCGGTGCGTCAGACCGGGGCCGGGGCCGTGCATCCCGGATATGGCTTTCTCAGCGAGAACCGTCAGTTCGCCGCCGCTCTTGAAGCTGCCGGTGTCGCGTTCATCGGCCCGCCGTCTTCCGCAATCGAACAAATGGGTGACAAGATCACCTCGAAGAAGATCGCGCAAGCGGCAGGTGTTTCGACCGTTCCCGGCCACATGGGTCTGATCGACGACGCCGACCACGCCGCGCAGATCGCCGGCCAGATCGGCTATCCGGTGATGATCAAGGCATCGGCGGGCGGTGGAGGCAAGGGTATGCGGATTGCATGGACCGACGCCGAGGCGCGCGAGGGATTTCAATCGTCGAAGAACGAAGCCGCCGCCAGCTTTGGCGACGACCGCATCTTCATCGAAAAGTTCGTGTCACATCCGCGCCATTTCGAAATCCAGGTGCTGGGCGACCAGCACGGCACGATCGTCTACCTGCACGAACGCGAATGCAGCATCCAGCGCCGCAACCAGAAAGTCATCGAAGAAGCCCCCTCACCCTTCCTCGACCCCGCAACCCGCGCCGCCATGGGCGAACAGGCTTGCGCCCTTGCGCGCGCTGTGGGCTATACCAGCGCAGGCACCGTGGAATTCATTGTAGACGACAACCGCAAGTTCTACTTCCTAGAAATGAATACCCGCCTGCAGGTCGAACACCCGGTAACCGAGCTGGTCACCGGCGTTGATCTGGTCGAACAGATGATCCGCATCGCCGCCGGTCAGCCGCTGCCCTTTGCGCAGGCCGACCTGAAGATCAACGGCTGGGCGATGGAATCCCGCCTGTATGCCGAGGATCCCTACCGCAACTTCCTGCCCTCCATCGGCCACCTGACCCGCTACCGCCCGCCCGCCGAAGGCCCCACCGCCACCGGCATCGTGCGCAACGACACCGGCGTGTTCGAAGGCGGCGAGATCAGCATGTTCTACGACCCGATGATCGCGAAACTCTGCACCTGGGCGCCGACGCGCGCCGGGGCGATCGAGGAAATGCGCACCGCGCTCGACGCCTTCGAGGTCGAGGGCATCGGCCACAACCTGCCGTTCTGCGCCGCCGTAATGGACCACCCGCGCTTCGTTTCGGGCGACATCACCACCGCCTTCATCGCCGAAGAATTCCCTGAAGGCTTTCAGGGCACCACGCTCGATCCCGTCACCCTGCGCCGCGTCGCCGCCGCCTTGGCCGCGATGAACCGCGTCGCGGAAATCCGCCGCACCCGGATCAACGGCACGATGGACAACCACACGCGCAAGGTGGGCGACGACTGGGTCGTGACCCTTCAAGGCGACTCCGTCACCGTCCGCATCGGTGCCGACCCGTCAGGATCGACCGTGCATTTCCCCGACGGCACCCACCACCGCGTGACGTCGGACTGGACGCCGGGCCAACCGCTCGCCCGGCTGGTGGTCGACGGCACGCCCCTGGTAATAAAGGTCGCGAAGATCCCGTCGGGCTTCCGCGTCCGCCTGCGCGGGGCCGACCTTCGCGCCCATGTCCGCACCCCGCGCGCCGCCGCACTGGCGACGCTGATGCTCGAAAAGATCCCGCCCGACACCTCGCGCTATCTGCTGTGCCCAATGCCCGGTCTAGTGGTCAGCATCGCGGTCGGCGTGGGCGACGAGGTGCAGGAAGGTCAGGCGCTGGCCACGGTCGAGGCGATGAAGATGGAAAACATCCTGCGCGCCGAACGCCGCGGGGTGGTCAAGCTGGTGAACGCCAAGGCCGGGGCGAGCTTGCGGGTCGACGACGTGATCATGGAGTTCGAATGATGGCACCCTACCGCCCGCTCGGATATCGCTCCAGCTCTTCGATCATAGCGGTCGGAAACTTGTCGATCGCATTGCCGATCTGGCGCACGTCCCATGGCAGCGGCTTGCGCAGCGTCGTCTTGCCGTCCTTGTCCATGAGCACCAGCGAGAACCCGCGCGGCCGCAGCCTTCGGCGCACCTCGGACGGGGTGCCGGGGTCGGTGTCGGTGATCACGACCACATCGCGCTCGGCCAGCCCTGCAGGATCGCGTTCCAGCAACTCCATCTGGCGGATGAAATCCGGATCGTTGGGGCTGTCGGCGAACACCACGACGGGGCGCTTGAGGTAAAGCAGGTCCGCCAGCGCCACTTCGCTGGCGGGAACGGCGGGCATGGCGGCAGACGGGGCCTGCGCCCCGGCGGTCCACGGTAGAAGACTTGTGAAAACAAGGATGTATAGCGGTTTCATGGTGTCTCCTGTCTCGCTGATATAGGGCAGGTCTGCCGGAAACCCAAGCACGACAGCCGGATTTGTCCGGCACAGGGGGGACGTGAAATGTCTGACAAACTCGCCGCGTGGAATGCGCTGGTCGCCCGCGAGCTGAAAGGTGCCACCGCCGACAGCCTGACATGGGCCACGCTTGAAGGCATCCCGGTCAAGCCTTTGTATACAAAGGCCGATATCGCCGACCTTGCCCTTGATGAGGTTCCCGGCCTCGCCCCGTTCACCCGCGGCGTCAAGGCGACGATGTATGCCGGCCGTCCCTGGACGATCCGGCAGTATGCGGGTTTTTCCACCGCCGCGGAAAGCAACGCCTTCTACCGCCGCGCCCTCGCCGCCGGTCAACAAGGCGTGTCCGTCGCGTTCGATCTGGCCACCCACCGCGGCTATGACAGCGATCACCCCCGGGTAGAGGGCGACGTCGGCAAGGCGGGCGTCGCCATCGACAGCGTCGAAGACATGAAGATCCTGTTCGACGGCATCCCGCTGGAACAGGTCAGCGTGTCGATGACGATGAACGGCGCGGTCATTCCGATCCTCGCCAGCTTCATCGTGGCGGGGCAGGAACAGGGTGTGCCCACCGCAGCCCTGTCTGGCACCATCCAGAACGACATCCTCAAGGAGTTCATGGTCCGCAACACCTACGTCTATCCGCCCGAACCCTCGATGCGGATCGTGGCCGACATCATCGAATACACCGCCCAGCACATGCCGAAATTCAACTCGATCTCGATTTCCGGCTACCACATGCAAGAGGCGGGGGCGAACCTGGTTCAGGAACTCGCCTTCACCCTAGCCGACGGACGCGAATACGTCAAAACCGCTATTGCGCGCGGCATGGCGGTCGACGATTTCGCGCCCCGCCTGTCGTTCTTCTTCGCCATCGGCATGAATTTCTTCATGGAGGCCGCCAAACTCCGCGCCGCGCGCCAGCTTTGGCACCGCATCATGACCGAATTCGGCGCGCAGAACCCGACCAGCCTGATGCTGCGCACCCATTGCCAGACCAGCGGGGTCAGTCTGCAGGAACAGGACCCCTACAACAACGTGATCCGCACGGCGTATGAGGCGATGGCGGCTGTCCTCGGCGGCACGCAGTCGCTGCACACCAACGCGCTCGACGAGGCGATGGCGCTGCCCACCGACTTCTCCGCCCGCATCGCCCGCAACACCCAGCTGATCCTGCAAGAGGAAACGGGGATCACCCACGTCGTCGATCCGCTCGCGGGCAGCTACTACGTCGAAAGCCTGACCGCGCAACTTGCAACCGACGCATGGAAGCTGATCGAGGAAGTCGAGGCGATGGGCGGCATGACGAAGGCCGTCGCCTCGGGCATGCCGAAACTGCGCATCGAGGAATCCGCCGCCAAACGGCAAGCCGCCATCGACCGCGGCTCCGAGGTGATCGTCGGGGTCAACAAGTATCAACTGGCGACACAGGACGCGATCGACATCCTCTCGATCGACAACGTCGCGGTCCGCGAGGCTCAGATCGCCCGCCTCCATACCCTGCGGGCGACCCGCGACCCCGCCGCCGTCATGGCCGCCCTGACCGAGTTGACCCGCCGCGCGGCGGAAGGCGGCAACCTTCTGGACGCCGCCGTCGCTTGCGCCCGCGCCCGCGCCACGGTGGGCGAGATCAGCGACGCGATGGAACAGGTGTTCGGCCGCCACCACGCCGAGGTCAAGACCCTCGCCGGGGTTTACGGCGCTGCTTACGACGGCGACGCAGGCTTTGCCGAGATCCAGGCAGATGTCGAGGCGTTCGCCGAGGAAGAAGGCCGCCGCCCCCGGATGCTGGTGGTCAAGATGGGTCAGGACGGCCACGACCGGGGTGCAAAAGTCATCGCCACCGCCTTCGCCGACATCGGCTTCGACGTCGACGTGGGCCCGCTGTTCCAGACACCCGAGGAAGCCGCGCAGGACGCCATCGACAACGACGTGCACGTCATCGGTATCAGCAGCCAGGCCGCCGGCCACAAAACCCTCGCCCCCAAACTGGTGCAGGCCCTGCAATCCGCCGGCGCCGGCGACATCCTGGTCATCTGCGGCGGGGTCATCCCCCAGCAGGACTACCAGTTCCTCTACGACGCGGGCGTGAAGGCGATCTTCGGCCCCGGCACCAACATCCCCGACGCCGCCCGCAACATCCTCGCCCTGATCCGCGCCAACCGCCGCTGATTTCACCTTGGCTCAAGTATCCCGCGGGGGTGAGGTGCGCAGCACCGAGGGGGCGCGAAGCCCCCTTGGAACCGACAGCCCCTAAAGCTCGATCTCCGGCCCGTCCAACCCTTCCATCCGCAATTCGGCCTCCGACTTGCGGCGGATGATGATGTCGCCGTTCGGCAGCTTCTCGGGCGCCTTGTAGTACCGGATGTCGCCTAGCATCGCGATCAGGTCGCGCAGCGCGGGTTGCATCTCGCGCAGCGCCGGCTCGATTTCCGACAGCGCGCGGCCCATCTCGTCCAGCGCGGGCGCCATCTCGGTCATCAGCCCGTCCAGTAGCAGCTTCGCGCCGTCTTCCATCAGGCTCCAGCCATCGTCGGACGACGGCGGCGGCGCAGGCGTGTCCTGTGCCTGAACCGGGGCAGCCGCAATCAACAGGGCAAGGGCAAGTCTGCGCATGGCCGTAATATGGGCACGATACGTCACAGTTTCAAATCACATCGGCAGATCCAGCGTCACCGGAAAATGATCGCTGGCAGAAAGCAGCGCGTCGCGCAACTCCGGCCCGATGGCGGGGTCGTTGAATGGATGCCAGATGCGCCACGCCGCCCCCGGCACTAGATCGGGCGATACCATGATGAAATCCAACAGCGCCTCGAAATACCGCTTTTGCGGGGCCAGCCAGAACCGCGCCGTCGTCGGCGTCAGCCCCACCCGGCTGGCCAGCGCCATTTCGGCATGCGGGTCGAACAGGCGTGGCTCGCCCGCGACCCCGAGCACGATCTCGACGCCCGAATGGCCGAACAGCTTTTCATACTGGTCCAGCCCCGGCCCGTCGTTGAAATCGCCCAGCACGATCAGACTGTCGCCCGCCGCCAGATGCGCTGCCGCCCGTGCCCTGATCCACAGGCATTGCGCCAGTTGCTTGCGCCGGTTCTCGATCGAGATGCGGGCAAAGTCGGCGTCGCTGGTCCGTCCATGCGGCGCCTTCGACTTGGCATGCACCCCGATCAGCCGCACCAAACGCCCCGCCCACCCCACCGCCAATTCGAGAGGCGGCTTGGAAAACCGGATCACCTCCGACACGCCGTCGGCGTCCAGATCATACCGATAGCTTCCGTCGAACCGCGGCACGGCCGCGTCCCCCTGCGGATGATGCTGCAGCGACAGGTGGTCGGGATCGTACAGGAACGCGATTTCCTGCTCGCTGTCAGATGCATAGCCATGCACCGCGCGCCGGGCCCGTAGCCCGGCCCAGTCCGCAAATGCCTCCAGTGCGGCCACGGTAGACCGCCTGCCGTTGGTGTCCGGCCCTTCGACGATCAACACGCCGTCCGCGTCCAGCGCCCGGAATCCGCCGCGCAACCCCGCCAGTTGCTGCGCCCGGCTGATCTTGTAGCGCGCCGAGGGCGCGTCATCCGCCATCACCCGTCCGCTGTCGTCGAACAGTGCATTGAACCATTCGACGTTCCAGGTCGCCAGCCGCATCAGCTTGCCCGCACGGTCATGCGGCACTCTCATGCCGCTCGGGCCGCCGCGATCTCTTCCCACGCCGCGTTCACCGCGATCAGCCGCCGTTCGGCCAGCTTGATCGCCTCGGGCGGCACGCCGCGCGCGATCATTACGTCCGGGTGGCTGTCCTTGACCGCTGCCCGCCACGCCGCGCGTATCGTATCGACGTCGGCATCGGGCGACACCCCCAGCACGTCATAGGGATCGCGCGCGGTGCCATCAGTCAGATGCGCGCGGATGGCGCGATAGCAGCGGGAGTCGAGATCAAAGATGTCGGCGACGTGGTGCAGGAATTCCTCTTCGGCCTCGTGCAGCGTGCCGTCGGCCAAGGCGACCTGGAACAGCCCCTCGATCAGGTCGATGAACAGCGCGCGGTGATCGCCCGCGCCGAACATCGCCTTGATCTTGCGCGCATAGGCGTCGAACCCCGCTACATCCTGCCGCGCGAGGTTGAAGACCCGGGCGGCATTCGGCTCTTCTCCCGGCGGGATCGAAAACACCCGGCGAAAGGCGGTCACCTCATCGCGCGTTACCGTGCCGTCGGCCTTGGCCATCTTGGCCCCCAGCGCGATAACCGCGATGGTGAACCCGACCGACAGTTCCGGCGGCGGGGCGGCCCGCAGGCGGTCGAACACCACGCTCAGCCCTTCACCGGCGGCGAGGGCGGACAGGGCTTCGTTGATGCGGGTCCAGATCGACATACGCAAAACTATACCCGCTGGCACCCCGCCTGTCAGGCTGACAAATGCCGCAACTGCGTCATTCCAGCGTGTACAGGCCGTCGGGCGTGTCAAACACCGCGCGCATCCGGCGCTCGCCCGTAACGAAGCTCACCCGCGGGTCGGCCAACCGCCCCGTCAGGGTATCGCGCAACGCCTCCGCCTGCGGATGCCACAGCTCGAGCCGCGCCAGCCGCACCCCCTGATCGGGTAGCGCCTGTGCCGGATGCGCGTCGCCCTGCCACTGGATCAGCGCCGGAAAACCGCCGTCATAGGGCAACCGACCGTCCGGCGGCACCGCCATGCGCCAGCGATACGCCCCCCGCGACAGCGCCACCGCAACCCCGGCTGCCGCCGGGCTGGCGGCAAGGCCCGCGTCCAGATCGTCGCACCGCGCCACCCAGTTGGTCAGCCGGGGCCGCCCCGCAAACTGGTCCAGACCGAACCACCGCGGCCAGGCCGGGGCAGGGGCCGAAGGGTCTACCGCGATCACTTCCAGATAAAGATCGCCCAGCGACAGCAGGCGGTTGTGCGTGCCCATGTGCGGATGCGCCCCGCCCGCGGCCATCGGCACACCCAGGGTCTTCTCGACCCAAGTCACCCCTTCGGCCAGCGTCGCCGCCGACACTGCCAGGTGATCCAGCCGCAGCGTCATGGCGCCGCCAGCACCCTTGCCTGCGCGCGCAGCGCCAGCGCCAACGAGGCGAACCGCGCCTGCGCCACCTCGCCGAACAGATCGCGGCCCAGCGGCGTCAGTTCCAGTTCCAGCAGCGACTTGCGCGGGTGCCAGTGCAGCGCCCCCGCCTGCGCCGGATCGCCGATCGCGAACATCGCGGCAAAGCGCATCGCCTTGCCCAGCACCTCGGCCTCCTGCATCTCGTCCTCGGTCAGCAGGCGGAACAGCGGCTCCATCCGGCTGCCCGCGCGGCTGTTCTTGTAGCGGTGCAGCAGCGCCAGCCCCAGAAACACCCGCCCCGGATGGTCGAGCCCGCCCAGATTGGCCCGCGTCGCATTGTCGAAACACGCCTCGGCCCGGTAATCCGGATGCGCCCGCCAAGTGGTGTCGTGCAGCAGACACGCCGCCTTGATCAGCCGGGTCCGCTCCTTGCTGGCGTCGCGAAATAGCGGCGTCAGAAACTCGAACAGCTTCTTGCCGAACCCCGGAATGCGCGCCTGCGTCATCTCGGCCATCCGCGCGGCCTCGATCAACGGGTCGCGCTCGCGCAGCATCTGCGGCATCTGCTCATAAAGCAACCCCTCGCGGATGCCGTAGGCCGACACGTCGATCTCGGACGGCTTGAGCACGGCCACCAACTGCCGCAGCACCTCCGAGGCCAGCGGGACCAGCTCCATCCGTTCCGCCGAGGTGCCGGTGCGCGCTCGCAAGACCCCCGCATCGCTGGCCCCGATCCAGTCGAGCGTGTCCAGCAGGTTGCGTTCCGTCATGCGGTATTCGTGCAGCACGGTCAGCGGATAGCTGCGCCGCTCCATGTCCATCCGCGCGATCACCCGCCACGACCCTCCGACGAGGTAGATCCGCTCCCCTTCGGATTTCAGCTGGTCCTGCGCATCCTTCAGGATGCGCGCGATATGGCTGGCCAGTTTCTTCGGTCCGCCCTCGATCTGCTGCAACCGGAACGGGCCCAGGGGCGTGGTCAACCGCTTGCCCACCTTGCCCCCGCCGATCCGCGCCAGCTCCATCGAACTGCCGCCCATGTCGCACACGATCCCGCGGGCATCGGGCCAGCCCAGCAGCACGCCTTGGGCCGACAGCCGCGCCTCCTCATCCCCGTCGATCACCCACAGCTTCAGGCCCGTTTCTGCCAGCACCTCGGCCTGAAACGCAGGCCCGTCCTCCGCCTCGCGGGTGGCGGCGGTGGCGACGACGGTCAGCGTCTGGATGTCCATCCCCTTGGCCAGCAGGGCAAACCGCTTCAGCGCCGCCAGCGCCCGCACCCGGCCTTCGGGGTTCAGCCGCCCGGTTTCGACAAATCCCTTGCCCAGCCCGCACATGATCTTTTCGTTGTAGAAATAGGCCGGGCTGCGCGCCGCGCCGTCGAACACAACCATCCGGACCGAGTTCGAGCCGACGTCGACCACCCCCACCCGGCTCAGCGCCCGGGCCGACGGATGTTCGAACAAGGGACGGCCGAACGGCCCCCAATCCTCGCCCGCGGCGGGCGTAGCGGTATCGGCGGTCATGGCAGGCTCCCCGGTGTTCGTGCCAAGGGTATCGGCTGCATGGCGGGGCGGGTCAAGCCTGCCGTGGGGTCCGGCGGCCCGCCCCGGCCCTTGCCAGAACGCAGCCCATCCGGCTCACCCTGCCCCTCCACACCCGCCGGGGCCCACCCAGGCCAGCCCCCGCCCCCCCCCCCCCCGTTAAAAAACATTTGAATTTTGGCCAGTTAACCCCCGGGGGGTGGGGGGGTGTAAACCCCCCACTCCACAGGGGGGGGGGGGTTTGG
>JANNNU010000150.1:0-2095 GCA_031398695.1 Paracoccaceae bacterium
GGCGGGTCCTCGGTGCCGTTGCTGACGCAGGCACAGTGTGACGATGCACTGATGGATTTCGACTGGCTGCGCGAGCAGCGCAGCGGCCTCGGCACGGCGGCGGTGATCGTGATGGATCAGTCGACCGACGTGATCAAGGCGATCTGGCGGCTATCGAAGTTCTACAAGCATGAATCCTGCGGCCAGTGCACGCCCTGCCGTGAAGGAACCGGCTGGATGATGCGGGTGATGGACCGTCTGGTGCGCGGCGAGGCCGAAGTCGAAGAGATCGACATGCTGATCAGCGTCACAAAGCAGGTCGAAGGCCACACGATCTGCGCGCTCGGCGATGCGGCGGCCTGGCCGATCCAGGGTCTGGTGCGGGCGTTCCGCGAAGAGATCGAGGACCGGATCAAGGCCAAGAAAACCGGGCGTATGGGGGCGATGGCGGCGGAATGACGCGTGGGCTGGGCCTCTTGCTGATGCTGGCGGGCTGTGCGGCGGCTGCACCCGGACCGATGCCGCTGGCCGAAAGCGGGCCGGTGGATGTGGTCGTCGCGGGACAGTCGTTCATCGCGGATCTGCAGCCCGGTCCGGTGCTGTCGGTCAGCCGCGACCCGGCCCTTGGCAACTTCGAAGGCAAGCTGGCCAAGGACGTGGCGCAGCAGTTCTGCGCGGGGCGCGGCAGCCGGCTGAACCCGCAGACCCTTGGCCGCCATGCCGGCGGGGTTTGGGTTTTCGACGGCGGCTGCGCATGACAAACCGTTGTGCAACAGGCGCTTGGCAGCCGATAACAGCGTCGTGTCATGGCCTATCGACGGGTTTTTCGGCACAATCGCCGGGGTCAATTCACCGGAGACCCCAGATGAAACGTCTGATTCTGATCCTGTCGCTGCTTGCGACGCCGGCCCTCGCGCTGGACCCGATCAACCGCGAGCCGCATATCAACGCCTCGCTGATGGCGGGGCGCGTGGGCGACGTCATTCGCAACACCTGCCCGTCGATTTCGGCCCGGATGGTCGTCGCTTATTCCAAGCTGAAGGAGCTGGAACGCTATGCCCGTGACAAGGGCTATTCCGATGCCGATTTCGAGACGTTCATGGACGACAAGGCCGAGAAAAACCGGATGAAGGCGCAGGCCGACGCCTATTTGCGCGATGCGGGCGCGGTGGCGGGCGATCCGGAAAGCTATTGCCGCGTCGGGCGCGATGAAATCGCCAAGGGCTCGTTGATCGGTGAGTTGTTGAGGTCGTCGGAATGAACCAACCCCCCGGACATCATCTGGCAGAGTTGAACGTGGGCCGCCTGCTGGCCCCCACCGATGACCCGCGCGTTGCCAAGTTCATGGCGGCGCTCGACCGGGTGAATGGTCTTGGCAAGCGGATGCCGGGGTTTGTCTGGATGATGGAAGGCTCGGGTGAACCCGGGACCGGCAACACCGAGGCCAAGATCGGCGGCGATCCGCAGTATGTGTCCAACCTGACTGTCTGGGAAAGCGTTGAAACCCTGGAGGCCTTCGTGTGGAACACCGTGCACCGGCAGTTCTACGAACGCAGGGCCGAGTGGTTCGAGGTTCTTGGAAAGATGCACTTCGTCATGTGGTGGATACCCGCCGGGCATAAACCCACGCTGGACGAGGCTTTGGCGCGGCTTGACCATGCGCGCGAAAACGGCGACAGCGACCATGCGTTTGGCTGGGCGTATCTGAAACAGGCGCGGTTGTGGAAGTCCCACGGCTGCGCGCAGGCGGCGGAGTAGGGCGATGTGCTATGGCGGTCTTGACCCGAAGTACCAGATGCGCGAGATCGAGGCGCGGGTGAAAACCTTTGGCTTTGAACCCGATACACGGAAAGAGGCTGTTCCCGATGCCGCTCCCGGCCTTCTGGCGCGGGTGCGGGGAATCGTGGCGTGGCTGATGCGGAAGGATGCCCGGCATGTCTAACCTCAAGAAGATCAGCATCGACGGCATCGAGGTCGAGGTGGATGGCGCAATGACCATCATTCAGGCGGCCGAGATCGCGGGGGTGGAGATTCCGCGTTTTTGCTACCACGAGCGTCTGACCATCGCGGGCAACTGCCGGATGTGTCTGGTCGAGGTGCAGGGCGGCCCGCCAAA
>JANNNU010000183.1:0-2303 GCA_031398695.1 Paracoccaceae bacterium
GTGGACGGTGCTGCTGTCGCGATGGGTGCTGCACGAGCGGCTGACGACGCGACGCATCTTCGGGGTCGCGCTCGGCATGGCCGGCATGATTCTCCTGATAGGCAGCGAACTCGCCGCGGTCAGGGCGGCGCCCCTGGGCGCCTTGCTGGTGCTGGGGGGTGCATTTGCCTGGGCCCTCGGCACCGTGCTGATGCGCCGTTATCCGATCAAGCTGCCCACAACGTCGCTGACCGCGTGGCAGTTGCTGGTCGGCGGCCTGCCTATCATGATCGGCGCCCTCTTCATCGACTGGGGAACCTGGCAGCCCATCGGCGTCAAGGCAACGATCGGCCTGGTCTACAACATGCTGTTCGTTTTCATCTTCTGCTATTGGGCCTGGTTCCGCATCGCCACCAGCGCGCCCCCGACCGTGGCGGCGCTGTCGACGCTGATGATTCCGGTGGTCGGCGTGTTCAGCGGTATCTGGTTGCTGGGGGAAAGCCCCCACTGGCAGGAATACGCCGCCATGGTCCTGGTCATCGCGTCGTTGGCCACGGTCCTTGTGCCGCCCAGGCGAAATTCGGCCTGAAGACCCGCCGCCTCCTGCCGTTACAGGAGGCGGCGGCGAACATTTCCGTCGCCGTGGCCTGAAAGTTGCTGAATAATGGGTCAACCATGAAAATCCGGCTCATCCTCTTACTGGTTTCGGCGGTATCTGCCGGAATTGCGCACGCGGACATCTTCCGCTATGTGGAGGCGGATGGCACGGTGCACTTCACCAACGTGCCCAACGACAGCCGTTACAAGGTATACCTGAAGGAAAAGAAGAAACCCGACCCGGTCACCGACACTCTGGCCTCGGAGATCCGCCACTACGATCCGAAAGAGCGCGCCCGCTATGCCAAGCACATCCAGGACGCCGCCAAGGTCAACAAACTGGAACCCGCCCTTATTCACGCAGTGATTTCGGCGGAATCGGGCTATAACCCCTTCGCGCGTTCCCCCAAGGGCGCGGCCGGACTGATGCAACTGATGCCGGAGACCGCCAAACGATATGGCGTCACCAACCGGCTCGATCCGGCGCAGAACATCCAGGGCGGCGCCCGCTACCTGCGCGACCTGGTGCGCATGTTCAACAACGACCTGCAGCTCGCGGTTGCCGCCTACAACGCCGGCGAGAACGCCGTCGTGAAGTATGGCAACCGCATCCCGCCCTACTCCGAAACCATGACCTACGTGCCGCGGGTCATGACCTACTACAAGAAGTACCGCACCAGTTCCTGAATAACCGCCGCCCACCGGCCGGACAGGGGTCAGCTGTTGGCCAAAGGACGCGCCGACACGACCGGTGCCTTCTGTTTGGCCAGAGGTCGTGACGCAGACTTGAATCGCGTCTCCCAGTCCCAGGCATGTTCGACAATCTGGCGGATGCCGGGGTACCGCGGCGACCAGGACAATTCACGGCGGGCCCGCGCCGCATCCGCAACCAGTCGGGCGGGATCGCCGGCCCGACGCGCGGCCTCCCGGATATCCAGGCGGCGGCCGCTCACATCTTCCACAGCCGCGATCACTTCGAGAACGGAATATCCGCCGCCGTTGCCCAGGTTGTAAGTTGCGCTCGGCGAATCGCTAAGGAGGGCGTCCAGCGCCCCCAGATGCGCGCTGCAAATGTCGCTCACATGCACGTAATCCCGGATGCAGGTGCCGTCCGGGGTGTCGTAGTCCAGCCCGAACACTTCGAGGTATTCGCGCTTGCCCGCGGCAACCTGCAGAAGCAGCGGAATCAGGTGCGTCTCCGGGTCGTGGCGCTCGCCCAGGCTGCCGTCGGGAGCGGCGCCAGCCGCGTTGAAGTAGCGCAATGTGACGTACTTCAGGCCATATGCCCGGTCGAAGTCGGCAAGGATCTTTTCGACCATGTACTTGGAATAGCCGTACGGATTGATCGGCTGCAGCGGATGACCCTCATCGATGGGGCAGTACTTCGGTTCGCCGTATACCGCCGCGGTCGACGAGAACACGAAGCGGCGCACGTTGTTGGCAATCATCGCGTCCAGCAGTTTGAGCGTGTTCGTCACGTTGTTCTGGTAATACTTGCCCGGATCGCGAACCGACTCGGCCACATCGATGCACGAGGCGAAGTGCATCACCGCATCGAAGTCGTTCTGTTCGAGAAAGTTATGCAAGAATCCACGCTGGCTGAGGTCACTGACCACCAGACGCGCACGCTCGGGCACGGCGTCGCGGTGTCCCGTGCTCAGATTGTCGAGCACGGTTACCGAGTCTCCCAGCTCGGTCAGGGTTTTGGCCATGTGGGAGCCGACGTA